>DATHCF010000270.1:0-3916 GCA_035319705.1 Acidimicrobiales bacterium
CAGACCAGGCCGGCCACTTTGCCCGCTACCACCATCGGTGCCTCTCGCTCGTCGGCGAAGCCTGTCGCCAGAGTTCGGCAGATCCAAAGTCTCGGACGCGGAAAACGCCAGGCCCTGGGGGGCAAAGCCTGGCGCATTCCCGCCTCACCCTGTCCAGGTACACAGGAACGGCAAGGGCTGTCGTTCTCAAGCATGGAGGACGAGAGGTTCGCTGGCATCGTCAACATTGACGTGCATCTTCGTGCGACAGCGTGTCACTGTGTCCTGCCACCAGCGACCCCGAATCGGCGTCATCGTCACTTCCGGTCGACTTCTGGTGCTCTACGGCGCGCCGGAGGAGCATCTTCAAGATGTCGGCGGTCAAATCTCCGATCTGCGCCGGGGTCTGGTCGAAATCGACCATGAGGGCTTGGGTGGTGAACGCTGAGAAGTGGAGAGCGAAGGCCGATACCAGATCCTTCGGAGGCTGACCTTGGCCACCTGCCTTGTCCCAGGCCAGGGTGGCGAGATACCTAACCCCTCGGAGTCGAGACTCACGCCGGAGGGTGTCTAACTCGGAGAGCACGCTAGAGGCGTGGCGGCTCATGGCGTGGATGTCCCAGAAGGCCTCCCCGACGATCTCGGCGTTTCGGGTGTGGACTGTAAGCGCCAAGCCATCGATCCAGCCGTCGATGTCGTCGGAGGGTCCAGGCACTCCCTCCATCGGTTGGCCGCAAGCCTCGAAAATGTCCTTGACCGTGGACACGATCAAACGGTCGTGGCTGGAGTAGTGGCGGAAGATGGTTCGGGGGCTGACGCGTGCCAGCCGGGCGATCTCCTCGACGGTGGCGTCGAAGCCTCGTCGGGCGACGACCTCCATGGCGGCTCTCTTGATGCGAGACCGGGTGAGTTGACGCTGCGCGTCAGCGAGCGGCGGGTGCGCCTCGGACTCCATGCCCCCTACACATCCCCCTGCGGAGAAATGTTCGTGACCTCTGGCCTGCACGGTAGGCACCCTCTGGATTGATCGTCCAGCGGTGTGGACATTGTGCCGTCAGAGCCCGACCCCCAGCCGGCAGGGTGGCGCGATATGCCCGCCCAGTGGGCGACCGACCGCCCAGAGCAACGTCCTGGCAGAGCGAAGTGCCAGCTTGTCTCTCAGATATGCCAAATGGCTGGTCAGCCCGCATCCTCGGGTATACCGTGACGCTGGGTGGTGATCAGGGGGGAACCACCACCCAGGCACCTGCCCGCGGGCGTCGAAGCGAGAGTCAGGAGCCATCGGCGTGACGCAGGGACCCTTGGGGCCGGGTCCCTGCGTTGGCGTCGCCCTCCAACATGGTCTCGGAGTTCCCTGGGACAACGGCCACGCAGGGGTCACGGTCGGCCAAGCCTGCCTGCTGAATCAGGCGAAAGACACGTTTCTGATCGCCCGAACCAAGGAACCCGGTTTAGACAGCTGCTGGATCGGCCCGATCGGTAACGCTTTGAGACGCCCCGTATCTCAGGTGAAAGCCCAGGTAAATCCCAGGGAATATAGATGCCCGACACGGCTCGGGCGATGACCAGGCGCTGCACCTCGGAGGTGCCCTCGAAGATGGTGTAGGACCCGAACAGGTGTTTGGGGCGTATCCTCATGTCCATCTCGTGCGGTGTGTTCGTGCCTTCGGTCACGGGCCGTACTCCTCGATCTGCGCCATTTCGCCCGGTTGTAGGGACAAAAGTGGGGACGGAGACATCGAAGATGAGCTCGAGGAATTCCGCGCACGATATGACCACGTCGGGCGAGCTCTCAGAGCCATTGCATCACCCGAGGGCAGGCGATCGTGGCCAACCTGTGGAACTGATGGTGATCAACGCCCTCAATGACTGGACGTGCACTGAGTGCTCTGGAACCGGTGCGTTGATGCTGCTGGAGGGACCAGGCCCTCTGTGCATGGCCTGCGCCGATCTTGACCACCTCGTTTTCCTGCCCCGAGGAAACACGGCATTGACACGACGCGCCAAGAAGGCAAGCCGACTCTCGGCGATCGTCATCCGCTTTTAGTCGAGCCCGCAAGCGTTACGAGCGGCAGGGGCTACTCGTAGAGGAAACCGCCCTGGCAAACGCGGAAGCAGAATGTCTCGCCGACGCGGACGCAAGGGAGAATCGGCGCCGGCGGGAGGCTGAGCGCAAGCAGCGGCACGATGCTGAGTTCGAGAGGTCGTTTGCCGCCGCGGTCCTGGCGCAATTTCCCAGGTGCCCTGCTTCACGCGCTGACGAAATCGCCGTCCACTCGACCCTTCGAGGGAGCAGCCGTGTCGCTCGAACCGCGGCTGAACGGGCACTCGACCCAGAGGCGGTCCGCCTGGCTGTAGCCGCTTCAGTCCGCCACATCGACACCCGGTACGACGACCTGCTGATGTCGGGCGTCGACCGAGCCGAGGCCAGGGCCCTAGTGCCGCGTCAGGCAACGTTTGCGCGCCTCACGACCTCACGTAGCTCCTGGTCGTGGGCGTTGGCGTTTCGCCAGGCGATGTAACGGCGGATCATCCGGGCCTGGACTCGGTGGTTCTCGTGGTCGGTGCCGTCCAGACAGAAGTAGCGCAGAGCGGTGAACTGGGCCTCGATCCGATTCAGCCAGCTGGCGTAGTGCGGGGTGAAGGCCAGCTCCACGTTGTTGGCCTTGGCCCAGTCCTCGACGACGGCGGCCACATGCGGCGAGAAGTTGTCCAGCACGATGGCCAGGCGGACTGTCATCGGATAAAGGCTTCGCAGGTAGCGGCAGAAGGCCAGGAACTCGATCCGCCCCTTGCGGGCCGTGACATGTCCGTAGAGCTTGTCGGTGTTGAGGTCGTAGGCGGCGAGCAGGTGGCGCACCCCCTGGCGGCGGACGTAGGTGGCTCGACGCCGCCGCCGGCGCACCTCGCCTCCTCCTCCGACCACCGCCCACTGCTTGCCGGGATGCGGCTGGAGGTTGAGCGGGCCGAACTCGTCGTAGCAGACGACCACCTCCGGATCACCTCGCCTGGGTTGGGCTTTTCCATCGGCGATGGCATAGAGCTCGAGGATGCGGTTCTTCTTTTGCTCGTAGTCGGGGTCGTTTGAGACCTTCCAGGTCTTCAGCGCTTGAAAGGACACGCCCTCCTCTCGGAGAAGAGAGCGCAGGCCCTCGTGGCTGATGTCGTCGACCACCCCCTTTCGCACGAGGTGGTCGGCCAGCTTCGACAGCGACCAGGTGGAAAGGGGAAGTCCATAGTCGGTGGGCCGCCCGAGGGCGATCTTCTTGATGGCCTGGCGCTCGGGCAGGGTGAACTTGGGCGGCCTCCCTCCGGCGTATCGGGGCTCGAGGGAGTCGAAGCCGTCGGCGTTGAAGTTGTGGATCACCGCCCGGACCCGGTCCTCGGAGGTGAAGGCGATCTTGGCGATCTGGGGCACGTCCATGGCCTGGGCGCTCCACAGCACGATCTGAGCTCTTCGCCACTTCACCACCGAGCCCGAACCTCGGCGCACGATCCTCAGGAGGCGGTTGCCCTCCTCGTTGGTGATGTCTCTGACTCGTACACGTTCTGGCATGCCTCCATGCTGCGCGACCGCGCGCGCAAAGTGGTGGACGCGACCCCAGGAACGTTGCCGGTCACGGCACTAGCTTCATAGATTCGAAGAGGAAAGCCGAACCGGGGATGGGGGACCTCTTTCCAGAAGGTCATCCCGAGCTTCTCCATCACTCGACCCGATGCGATGTTCTCAGCGTTGTAGATGCCGATGACGCGCCCCTCACCCCTTTCCTCAAAGACAAAGTGGAGGGCTGCCCTCGCTCCTTCTGTCGCAAGGCCCTGGCTCCACAGCTCTCTGTCGATGAACCAGCCGATTTCCGGCGTCGGCATCATGTCGGGGAACCAGTACGGCTTCGTCACACCGGTCCAACCGATGAAGGCTCCGCTCGGCTTTCGCTCG
>DATHCF010000271.1:0-9667 GCA_035319705.1 Acidimicrobiales bacterium
TTCGTGCTGGCCGCCTTCGTGGGCTACGAGGTGATCTCGAAGGTCCCGAGCATCCTGCACACCCCGCTCATGTCGGGGTCCAACGCCATCCACGGCATCATCCTGGTCGGAGCCATGCTGGTGCTGGGCGAGGCCCACGGCACGGCGCAGGTGGTACTCGGCTTCTCCGCCGTGGTGCTGGCCACCTTGAACGTGGTCGGTGGGTTCGTGGTCACCGACCGCATGCTCGAGATGTTCAAGGCCCGACAACCCGGAGCGCCGCCCGCCCCGGCTGACCGACCGGCGCCGCCGGCCGAGGAGCACAAGCCGTGAGCCGGGCCACCGCCACCGACCTCGTCTACCTGGTGGCCATCGTCGGGTTCATCCTGGCCCTCAAGGGCTTGAGCTCGCCGCGCCATGCCCGGCGGGGCAACCTCATCGGGGCCGCCGGGATGCTCCTGGCGGTGGCGTGGACGTTCTCGGAGCCGAGCGTCTACTCCGACACCCGCAACCTGGTCCTCATCGTCGTCGCCGTGGTCATCGGCGCCGCCATCGGGGTTCCCGCGGCGCGCTTCGTGAAGATGACTGCCATGCCGCAGATGGTGGCCTGCTTCAACGGCGTGGGGGGCGGGGCCGCCGCCCTGGTGTCGATCACCGAGTTCATCGCCCTGCCGCACGCCACCATCGCCCTGTACAAGATCGGCGAGGTCCTCTTCGGCGTCGTCGTGGGATCGGTGTCGTTCGCCGGCAGCGCCGTCGCCTTCGCCAAGCTTCAGGAGATCATGACCGGCCGGCCGGTGACGTACCCGGGACAGCAGCCGGTCAACGCCCTCATCGGCCTCTCCATCCTGGGCCTGGTGGCGGCGGTGGTGGCGACGGCGTCCACGCCGCTTCTGGCCGTCGTGCTCGGGCTGTCGCTCGTGCTCGGCGTGGTGTTCGTCCTGCCGGTGGGCGGGGCGGACACCCCGGTGCTCATCTCCCTGCTCAACGCCTTCACCGGCCTGGCCGTGGCCGCCTCCGGATTCACCTTGAACAGCGACCTGCTCATCGTGGCCGGCACCCTGGTGGGCGCTTCGGGCACGCTGCTCACCCGCATGATGAGCGAGGCCATGGGCCGCTCACTGCCCAACATCCTCTTCAGTGCCTTCGGCTCGGTCATCACCGCCGGCACCGCCGAGGGGGCCGAGGGCCGATCGGTGCGATCCGGCACGCCGGAGGACATCGGGGTGCTGCTGGCCTATGCCCGCAAGGTGGCCATCGTGCCGGGCTACGGGCTGGCCGCCGCCCAGGGTCAGTACGCGGCACGGGAGCTGGCCGACGCGCTGGCGGCGCGCGGCGTCGAGGTGTACTACGCCATCCACCCGGTGGCCGGGCGGATGCCGGGGCACATGAACGTGCTCCTGGCCGAGGCCAACGTCCCCTACGACGAACTCGAGGAGATGGACCAGGCCAACACGGACATGCCCACCACGGACGTGGCCCTCGTGGTGGGGGCCAACGACACCGTCAACCCGGCGGCCAACAACACTCCCGGCAGCCCCATCTACGGCATGCCCATCGTCCACGCCGACCAGGCCCACAGCATCGTGTTCCTGAAGCGGTCCATGCGCCCGGGCTTCGCCGGCATCGACAACGAGCTGCTCTTCGACCCGAAGACCATCATGCTCTTCGGCGATGCCAAGGACTCACTGACCAAGCTCGTGTCCGCCGTGAAGGCCGCCTGAGCGCAGCAGCTCCGGGCGCTCCAGCTGGAGCCGGGCCGTGGCGTCTCGGTGCCGGTGCTCGCGCTCGATGCGCCGTTGCGCCTCGGCCCGGGTGCGCCGAAGCTCCTCGCCGGTCTGCTCGAGCTGCGCACCGGTCTCGACCGCCTGGGCCTTGGCCGACAAGATCCGCTCCGCGTCCTCGGCGTACACGGCCCGGCCGAGTTGCTGCAGCGCACGCTCATGGCGGCGGCGGATCCGCAGCCGGCGCATCTGCAGGCGCGCCTCGGCTCGTCGTTTGGCCGCCCAACCGCCCACCGCCACCGCGGCCATGCGGGCGCGCCATCGCGCCCGGACGACACCGCGACGCCCGGCCCGACCGACAGCGCGGCCCACACCGTCGATGCGACCGGCGACGGCGCCGACCGACCGTTCGAGGTGCAGCGCAATGGGGTCCCACCAGGCGAAGGCCAGCAGGCAGATGACGGGAACGAGCAGGAGCTCGGCCCACCACAGCCCGAGGACGGCGAGGAGCAACAGGGCCGTGAGGGTGCACGCCACCGCGCAGACGGCGGCGCTGGCGCGCAACCCCGACGACGCCCGGCCGGGCACGACAGGCGACGCAGACAGCGGGGACGGGGACACGGGGGACGTCGAGAAGCGCAACGTCGACCCGGAGAGCAGCACCCCGCACCAGGGGCAGTAGCGGGCCGTACCCGGCACGGTGGCCTCGCAACTCGGACAGCCGACACCGACAGGTTTCGCCATGCCGGGTCAATTCCCGTCTCCCGGCCGGCCATAACCGGCCGGCGGATCAACCCGCCGCTCGGGACAGCGCGGCGGAGGGGTCCTTCAGCTGGGCGAACAGCAGGATTCCCTGGCTGGTGGGACGGGAGGCGAGCACGACCACGTCCACGGCGTCGTGCCCCACCAGCTGCTCGGCGTCGTTGACCACCACCATGTCGCCATCGGCCAGGTAACCGACCGCCTGGCCCGGGAGGCGGCCCGCCTTCACCAGGTCGACGGTCAGGTGCTCCCCAGCCGGGTGGTGCGACGCCAACGACGTGGCGAGACGGCGCAGGTTCACGCTGCGCACGCCGCGGCCGCCGGCACGCTGCTCCAACTCGGCGGAACAGGTGACCAGGCGCAGATGCAGGCGCTCGGCCAGCGAAAGGACCTTGTCGGCGACGTCGTCACACTCGGGGACCTCGCTCTGGTCCAGGCGGACGGCGACGCCACTGCGACGCAGCGCTTCGAGGCCTTCGAGGCCGGCACGGGCCCGGCGCGAGGTCACCGGATCGGGGCCCGCCGCCAGGGCGCCGGCTTCGTCCACCACGAAACGCGGCACCACGAGGCCTCCGCCGAGAAGCCCGTTCGACCCCAGGGTGACCAGGTGGCGGTCGAGGAGCGCCGAGGTGTCCACCACCAGCGCTCCGGAAGAGGGCTCGGAAGAACGTTCGAGGAGATGGCCCATACCGGCGGCCCGTACGATCTCGTTGCCCTTGGCCACTCCGAGGCGCACGCCCCCGGCGCACAGCACCCAGGCCAGCACGGCGGCGAGCGGGTAGCCGACGGTGGAATGGACGAAGGCCACCAACGACAACCCGAAGGCCAGGCCCAGCAGCCCTCCGGTGGTGCCCACCAGTGAGCCGGCGAAGACCTCGGCCGGAGGCATGTCGCGCAGGTGCCCGACCGCCCGGCGCAGCCCGGTGTCGAAGAGGCGCCCCACCACCCCGCCGGCCACGTAGGTGAAGAGGGTCAGCAGGGTCACGGGCACGAGGGTGCCGACAGAGCCGTGCCCGAAGGTGTGCCCCAGCTGAATGCCGCCCGCCACGCCGGCCAGGACCAGCAGGAGCCGGAAGACCTCGACGAAGACCACGTCGCCCTCCGCCCGCCATCCCCACCGGGCATCTCCAGGTTACCGGCACCCCGGCCGCTAGCGGGGTGGAGGGAGATCCACGGCGCGAGGATGGGGCCCCTCTTCCGTGGAGGTGCCCGTGCCGGTCGTCTACGACCCTGTGGATCCCGAACTGTGGCGGGACCCGTACCCCGTGTACCGGCGCCTGCGCGACGAGAGCCCCCTCCACTACGTGCCCGACCGCCGCTTCTGGGTGCTGTCGCGCTTCGAGGACGTGTTCGCCGCCGTCAACGACAGCACAACATTCTCCTCGGCCCGGGGCCTCACCTTCGAGGAGGACGAGATCGTGAAGCTCGGCCTCGCCCCCACCCTGGTGATGATGGACCGCCCGGCGCACACCGCCTACCGGCGCCTGGTCAACCTCCTGTTCACCCCCCGCCGGGTGGCCGATCTCGAGCCTGCGGTCCGGGCCTTCGTCCGCGGCGCCGTCGGGCGACTGGCCGATGCCGGCGGCGGCGACCTGGTGGCCGAGCTGGCCGGCCCCCTGCCCGCCCTGGTGGTGGCCCGCTACCTGGGGGTGCCCGAGGCCGACCGCGGGCGCTTCGGCCGCTGGAGCAGTGCCATCGTCTCGGCCAACGCGGCGGGGAACGTGCTGTCGGCCAAGGAGGCGCTCGGCGAGCTGTACGGATATTTCACCGAGCTGCTCGCCGTCCGCCGCCGGTCACCCGGCGACGACATGGTCTCGGTGCTGGCCCGATCAGAGATCGACGGGCGCCCGCTCGAAGTGGACGAGGTCCTCGGCTTCTGCTTCGTGATGATCGCCGGAGGGAACGACACCGCCTCCGGGCTCATCTCGGGAGCGGCGGCGGCCCTCACCGAGCACCGCGACCAACGCCGGCGGCTGGTGGACGACCCCGGCTTGGTGCCGGGCGCGGTGGAAGAGCTCCTGCGCTACGTGAGCCCGGTGCAGGGACTGTCGCGCACCACCACTCGTGGCGTGCACCTGCACGGGGTGTCGGTGCCGAGCGGGGGGAAGGTCCACCTGCTCTTCGGGTCGGCCAACCGCGACGAGCGCGAGTTCGGTCCCGACGCCGCCCGCCTGGACGTGGGACGGCGTGCTCGCCGGATGCTGGCGTTCTCGGGCGGTCCCCATCACTGCCTGGGAGCAGCCGCCGCCCGCCTGCAGGGCCGCGTGGTGATCGAGGAGCTGCTCGCGTCGATTCCCGAATTCGAAGCGGACCTGGCCGGCGGGCACTACGCGCCGGGGCCTTTCACCCGCCGCTTAGAACGCCTGCCGATCGCGGCCGGGAGCTAGCCTTCGCCGGCCGGAGGGCGAGGGACGCGGAGGGATGGCAGTGACCGAGCCGTTGGCCGGGCCGATGGGCCACGGCGTCAAGCAGCGGGACGTCATCAAGATGACGCCGGAGGAGGTCGACGCCTTCATCCACGAGCGCAGGCCCATGAGCATGTGCTCGATCAACCACGACGGCTCCATCCATGCCGTGGCCATGTGGTACGGGTTCCTCGAAGGTTGCGTGGCGGTGGAGACCAAGGCCAAGTCGCAGAAGGCCCTCAACCTCCGGCGCGACCACCGGGTCACCTGCCTGTTCGAGGACGGCGACGCTTACGAGGAGCTGCGCGGCGTCGAGCTGGTGGGCACGGCCGAGATGGTGGAGGAGCCGGAGCGCATGTGGCTCCTCGGCGTCGACGTTTTCGAGCGCTACTACGGCGCCTACACCGAGGAGCTGGCCCCGTTCGTCGAGGCCATGCTGAACAAGCGGGTCGTCATCAAGGTGCACGTGGAGCGGGTGGTCTCCTGGGACCACCGTAAGCTCGGGCTGGCGCCCACCCGCCCCCGATGATCCTCGAGCGCTTCTCCCTCGACGGGCGAGCCGCCGTGGTGACCGGCGCCGGACGGGGCATCGGGGCGGCGGTGGCCGAGGCCCTGGCCCAGGCCGGTGCCGACGTGCTGATCTCGGCGCGGACCGAGGACCAGCTGCTGGCAGTGGCGCAGAACATCAAGTCGGCCGGCCGGCGGGCAGAGGTCGTCGTGGCAGACTTGAACGATCTCGATCAGCTGTCCGCACTGGCCGAGCGGGCGGCCGGGGCGTTCGGACGGCTCGACGTGGTGGTCAACAACGTGGGGGGCACCATGCCCCGTCCCTTTCTCGACACCTCACCGGGTTTCCTCGAGAGGGCGTTCCACTTCAACGTGGCCACCGCCCACGCCCTCACCCGGGCCGCCGTGCCCCACATGCTCGTGCAAGGGGCAGGGGCGGTGGTGAACATCTCCTCGGCCATGGGCCGCGTCCAGGGCCGGGGCTTCGTGGCCTACGGCACGGCCAAGGCCGCCCTGGCCCACTACACCCGGCTGGCGGCCACCGACCTGGCGCCGCGCATCAGAGTGAATGCCGTCGCCGTAGGGTCGGTGGCCACCTCGGCACTGGAGGTGGTGCTGACCGACGACCACCTGCGGCGGGCCATGGAGCAGTCCACGCCGCTCGGCCGCATCGGCGACCCGCTGGACATCGCCGCCGCCGTCGTCTACCTGTGCTCGCCGGCGGGCGGGTACGTGACCGGCAAGGTGCTCGAGGTGGACGGCGGGCTCGACCGCCCCAACCTCGACCTCGGCTTGCCCGACCTGTGACCCCCGGCGGCGGCCCGGTGCCGCTCGACGACTACCCGGTCCACCAGGTGCCGCTGTCGATGCGCCACATGGCGACAAGCGACCGCAACGCCTACGACCGCTACTACTTCAATGCCCATGACCGCACGGGCCGGCTGTTCATGGTGAGCGGGCTCGGGGTGTATCCCAACCTGGGTGTGATCGACGCCTTCGCCACGGTGGCGATCGAAGGCCGTCAGCACACCGTGCGGTTCTCCGACGCGCTGGGCGACGACCGCATGGTGGCCGGCGTCGGTGGACTCCGGATCGAGGTGGTGGAGCCACTCGAGAAGCTGCGGGTGGTGTGCGAGGCCGAGGAGCACGGCATCGGTTTCGACCTGACGTTCCGCGCCTCCTTTGGCGCGGTGGAGGAGCCCCCGCACGTCATGCGCCAGGGCGGTCGGATCATCCTCGACGCCCAGCGCTTCGCCCAGGTCGGAACCTGGTCCGGTCGGCTGGTCGTGGCCGGGCGTGAACTGGAGGTGAGCGACGACCGTTGGGTGGGCACGCGCGACCGCTCCTGGGGTATCCGCCCCGTCGGCGAGGCCGAGGCGCCCGGGCGGGCGGCTGCCGAGCCCGATCCCGCCTTCGGGTTCTGGTGGACCTACGTGCCGCTGCGCTTCGACGACTTCGCGGTGGTGGTGATCGCCCAGGAGGACGGCGACGGGGAGCGACTGCTGTCGGAAGCGGTGCGGGTCTGGCCGGCCGGCTCGTCCATGCGCACCGAGCAGCTGGGCTGGCCGGAGATCGACGTGCGCTACCGGCCGGGGACACGCCATCCCGAGCATGCCACGCTGCAGATCGGACGCCGCCGCCGGGCCATGACGGTGGAGATCGACACCCTCGGGCACGTGGCGCTCAACTGCGGTCCCGGTTACGGGGGCGATCCGGACTGGGGACACGGGCAGTGGCGCGGTCGCAATTGGAGCGAGTCGGTTGTGTTCGACCTCGACGACCCCCAGGTGGCCGGCCGTGCCGCCTTCGGCGTGGTCGACCACGTGGCCAGGGCGCGCTGCGAGGGCGCCGAGGGATGGGGCATGTTCGAGCACGGCACCTTCGGACGCCACGCTCCTTCCGGCTTCGCCGACTGGGGATCGGTGTCCCCGTGAGGTCGCCGGCACCGGCCGGAACTGGACGCCGTTGAGCGAGACGCCGCGGCCGCAGACCTCGACGCGCGACCGCCACCAGCTGGCGGCCCGACTCCAGTCGTGGCTCGAGCACCGGATCGCGGGTGCGGTCCTCGGCGAGCTCGAGGCACCGGAGTCGAACGGCATGTCGAGCGAGACGGTGCTGTTCGAGGTCGCCTGGCGCGACGCCGAGGGCGACCACCACCGCCGCTTGGCGGCCCGGCTCAGTCCCGACCCGGCTGCCGCCCCGGTGTTCCCGGTCTACGACCTGGCGCGGCAATTCCGCGTCATGCGGCTGGTGGGCGAGCGCAGCGCCGTGCCGGTCCCCCACACCTTGTGGTACGAACCGGACCCCGCCAGGCTCGGTGCGCCGTTCTTCGTGATGGAGCGCGTGGACGGCCTGGTCCCACCCGACGTCATGCCCTATCCGTTCGGCTCGTGGTTGTCCGAGGCGCCAGCCGAGGACCAGCGCCGGCTACAGGACGCGGCGGTACGCACACTGGCCCGCATCCACCGCGCCGCGGTGTCCGAAGAGGACATCGCCTTTCTGCAGCTCGACCGTCCGGGCGACAGCGCCCTGCGCCGGCACGTGGCCGACACCGCCGCCTACTACGAGTGGGTGGTGTCCGACGGCGCCCGCTCGCCACTCATCGAGCGCTCCTTCGCCTGGCTGGAGGACCACTGGCCGGCCGAGGAGTCGCCGGCGCGGATCAGCTGGGGCGACGCCCGCATCGGCAACATGATGTTCCGCCACTTCGAGCCGGTGGCCGTGCTCGACTGGGAGATGGCCGCCGTCGCCCCGCCCGAAGTGGACCTGGGCTGGATGATCTACCTGCACCGCTTTCTGGACGACATCGCCCTCGATGCCGGGCTGCCGGGCATGCCGGGGTTCATGGACCGTCACCAGGCGGCGGCCACCTACGAAGCGGAGAGCGGCCACGAGCCGCGACAACTCGACTTCTACTGCCTCTACGCCGCCCTGCGCCATGCTGTGGTCATGAGCCGGGTGGCGCGCCGGCAGGTGCTCTTCGGAGAGATCTCCATGCCCGACGACCCCGACGACATGATCATGCACCGGGCCAGCCTCGAGCAGATGCTCGAGGGGCGCTACTGGTCGCGATTCTGAGGGCCGGCGGGCTCGGCCCGCAGCGCCACCACGGCCAGGTCGTCGTGCAGCTGCCAAGAGGCGTGGTCGAGCACCGACTTCGACAGCGCCTGCACCAGACCCTCGGCGTCTGCGCCCCAACTGGCGGCGAGCACCTGGCGCACGCGCTCCTCGCCGAAGAAGCTGTCGGCCCTGGCACGGTCCGCAGCGCGCGCCTCGGTGGCGCCGTCGGTCAGCATGACGAGAGCCTGGCCCGGGCACAGGCGGGCGCTGGTCGCCGGGAAGCGGGCGCCGGTCAGCACGCCGAGCAGCGGTGCCCGTCCCTCGAGCTCCTCGGCACGTCCGTCGGCCACCAGCATCGACCTGCAGGTGACCGGCGCAGATCACCTGCAGGTCGATGCCGTCACTTCCCGGCGTGAGCTCGACGTACACCATGGTGCAGAACCACTCGGGACCGGTCGTCTCGTCCAAGGTGGCGTTCACCGCCGCCACCACCGCCTCGGGCTCGAGCCCCGCCCGGGCCGCCACGCGGGCACCGTGGCGCACCTGGGCGGTGAGGGCGGCGGCGGCCGGCCCGGCCCCCGACACGTCGCCCACCAGAAGGACCCAGCGGTGGTCGTCCACCGGGAACAGGTCGTAGAAGTCGCCACCCACCTCTGCCGCGCTGGCGGCGTGGAAGGCGGCCGCCACCTCGGCGCCCGGCACGTCCGGCAGGGCCGGCGGCAGCAGGCTCGTCTGCAGAGCCCGTGCCACCGCTACCCGGCGCTCGTGCTGCAAGGCGTTCTCCACCGCAGCCGACGTGCGTTCTCCCACCTCGGCCGCCAGGGAAAGGTCCGCGCCGGTGTAGGGGACGGAGGATTCCAGGCGCAACAGGCCGAGGACGCCCAGCGACCGAGCGCCCGCCGACAACGGCACGGCGATGGCCGAGGTGATGCCGAGCGATCGGAGACGGTCGGCGTGCGCCTCGTCGAGCGCCGTCTCCGTCACGAAGTCGCCCGACGCCGGCAGCAGAAGCGGCTGTCCTTCGGCGGCGACCAGGGTGGCCATGACGCTACCCGTCTCGTAGACCGCGTCCTCCGGCGCCTGCGCCAACCGGGCCTCGGTCTCCGGGTCGCCGTGGACCAGGGCCACGCGCCTCGGCACACCCAGCTCGTCGGTGAGGTACACGACGGCCAGATCGGCCATCCGGGGCACCAGCTCGGTCAGGGCGCGGCGCAGGCTGACGGGCAACTC
>DATHCF010000272.1:0-3577 GCA_035319705.1 Acidimicrobiales bacterium
TCGCGGTCGAACACCGCCCCGAGGGCGATCAGCTCCCCGACGCGCAGCGGGCCCTCGTCCACGAGCACGCGCGCGGCGTCGGGGTCGCACAGCCCGGCGCCGGCCGCCAAGGTGTCGGCCAGGTGCAGGTCGGTCGAGTCCTCGTCACCACCCACCACGGCCGCCACGCCGCCTTGGGCCCAGCGGGTGGCCGACTGGGCCAGCTCCCCTTTGGTGAGGATCCCGACCCGCAGGCCCGGTACCTCGGCCAGCCGCACCACCGCCGACAGCCCGGCCACCCCCGACCCCAGCACAAGAACGTCCAGGTCCAAGCTGTCCCCCTGCTCGGGCACGGCGCAGCTCGTCAGGCAGAGACGGTCCGGCGCAGCTCCGCCTCGAGCCGAGCGGTGTCCTCGTCCGCGGGGCAGTTGGTGGCGTCCACGTGCACCACCAGTGGGGCGAAGCCGTCGAGCTCGGCTTCGTCGTAGTCGGCGTAGGTGAGGACGATCACCTTGTCGCCGCGATGGACCAGGCGCGCTGCCGCCCCGTTCAGGCACACCTCACCCGGGCCGCCCACGATGGCGTAGGTCTCGAAGCGCGCACCGTTGTCGATGTCGAGCACCGCCACCTGCTCCCATTGGCGGATGTCCGCCAGCTCCATGAGCACCGGGTCCAGGCTGATCGACCCCACGTAGTCCAGATTGGCGTCGGTGACCGTGGCCCGGTGGATCTTCGACTTCATCATGCGCCGCCGCATGCTCATCCTTCCTTTGCCTTTGCCGTGTCGGCCAGTACCAGCTCCGGCCGTGCTCGGCGCCGCTCGGCGCCCGGGGTGGCCGGCGCCGGCACCGTCGCCCCGCAGTTGTCGATGAGGCGGACCCCACCGACGACGGCCGCCACCAGGAACCGCAGCTCGCCGGAGGCGGTGGCGGGCACCTGCAGACGGCGGGCGTCCACCACCTCGGCGTAGTCGAGCTGCACGAGGGGTTCGGCTTCGATCACCTGCACCATGGCCGCTCGCAGCGCGCCGGGGCGGCGCTCACCCGACTCAAGCAAGGCGATCCCGGCATCGAGGGCGCGGTGCAGGGCCAGGGCCGCCCGGCGCTCTTCGGAACCGAGGCGGGCGTTGCGGCTGGACAGGGCCAAGCCATCCAAGTCGCGCACGATGGGACAGCCGACCACCTCCACCGGCAGGCAGAGATCACCGGCCAGCTGGCGCACCACCACGAGCTGCTGGAAATCCTTCTCGCCGAAGTAGGCGCGGCAGCGGCCGGCCATGGCGAACAACTTGGCCACCACAGTGGCCACGCCGTCGAAGTGCCCGGGACGCGACGCGCCTTCGAGGCACTCGCTCACCCCGGCCACGTGCATGGTGGTGGCGGTGGGCTGCGCCGAGCCGGGGTACATCTCCTCCACCGACGGGGCGAAGACGACGCGGGCGCCGGCGGCGGCGGCGAGCTCGAGATCCGCCTGCAGATCGCGGTGGTAGGCGGCGAGGTCGGACGGGTCGTCGAACTGCAGCGGGTTCACGAACACCGTCACCACGACCGTGTCGCACTCACCGGCGGCGCGCGCCACGAGCGATGCGTGTCCGGCGTGCAGCGCCCCCATGGTGGGGACGAGGCCGATGGAGCGCCCGCGGGCGCGCTCGTCGTCGAGCATTCGGCTGAGCGACCGCACGCTGCGCACGACCGACGGCTCAGACACGGTCCTTCTCCTTGGGTCGCGGGCGGCGAGAGGTGGGCTGCTGCGCCGTGGCGCTCGCACTGGCGGCGAGGCGCCGGGCCAGGGCCACCCCGGCGTCGTACCCGGGCAGCTCCTCGGGATCGAGCACCGCCCGGTGGCGGGCGAGGGTGGCGTCGTCGCCACGGGCGGCCGGGCCGGTGAGCGCCGTGCCCGCGCCGAGCTCGGCCACGTCGACCAGCGCGGCGCGCGCCAGCGGGAGGAAGGCGTCGAGCTCGAGGCCGGCGCCCGCCGCCACCCGCTGCACCTGTCCGAGCAGGGCGACCAGATGGTTGGAGGCGATGCACGCGGCCGCGTGGTAGGCGGCCCGCTTCCCGTCGTCGACCTCGACCACCCGTCCCCCGAGCAGCACCGCCAGCTCCCGGGCGAGCGGGTCGCCGGCCACGGCGTAGGTGATGCCGCTGCGGAGCCGCACACGGCCCACCTCCGCCGAGGGCAGGGGGGCGAGCGGGTGGAGGCTGGCTCGGCGGGGGTGCGGGGCGAGCACGTCGAGACCCATGGCACCCGACAGGTGCACCACCACCGTGGCGGCGCAGGGCGCCACGGCGGCGGCGGAGGAGGCGATGGCGGCGTCGGGGGTGGCCAGCACGAGCAGGTCCACCCCGTCGGCGGCCGCCTTCAGGTCGTTGTCGGGGCCGAGCAGCGGGTGGACGTCACAGCCCACGTCGACCAGGGCACCGGCCAGGGACCGGCCGGCACGGCCCGGACCGACGATGCGAACGGAGAGCACCGGACCCCTTTCTGCGCTCCAGCCCCTCGTCGGGTGCCGGTCGCGTCGGGTGATCGGATCAGTCGCCCTCCAGTGTACCCAGACGGTGCACGTAACCAACAGCTCGTTCGAGCATCCCGGGGGGCACGAGCTCCGGTGCGAGGTCGGACAGCGGGGCCAGCACGAAGTGGCGCTCCCACATCCGGGGATGGGGCACGACCAGGTCCGGCTCGTCCACCTGCAGCTCTCCCACGAGCAGCACGTCCACGTCCAAGGTGCGCGGGCCGTGGTGCACCGTGCGCTCCCGCCCGGCGTCTGCCTCGAGACGCCGCGACAGCTGCAGCAGCTCCCGTGGCGAGGACCGGGTGTCGAGCTCGACCACCAGGTTGAGATAGGGCGGCTGGCCGGCCGGCCCGCCCACCGGATCGGTCTCGTACACCGGCGACACCGCCACCACCTCGGCCAGCGCCCCCACGGCGCGCCGCAGCTCGGCCAGGCGGTCGCCGAGGTTCGACCCGAGCCCGAGAAAGGCGCGCACGAAGCGGGCGCCTCTCAGCGCCGACGGGTGATGCGCACCCCGGCCGACGCCAGCTGGTGCTCGACCGGGGGACGGAGCTTGCGCACGGCCACGGTCACCGCCTCGACCCGCCCGTCTGCCAACAGGGCACGGGCCATCTCCTCGGCCAAGGTCTCGAGCAGCCGTCGCGGCGGGCCGAGCAGCACCGACACCGCCCTCGACACCGCAGTGGCGTAGTCGCAGGTGTCCTCCAGCTCGTCGCTCGAGCCGGCGGGCGAGAGCGACAGACACAGGTCGAGATCCACCTCGAAGGGCTGCGGGGCGGACCGCTCCCCCTCCGCCACTCCGTGCACGGCCTCGAGGCGGAGCCCTCTGACCTCGATGCGATCGGCCGGCGGCACCTCGGGATCATTGCGTTCGGAGGACGCCGTGTCATTGCGTTCGGAGGACGCCGTGTCATTGCGTTCGGAGGACGCGGGCGTCACCCGGCTTCCGGTTTCTCCACCGACGCCGCCTGGGCCACCAGGTCACGTCCGACCGGGCCCATCTGGTGCCCGATGAGCCGCTCGACCACGACGATGGCCTGCGGCCGCCCGCCAAGCGCCCGGACCACAGGAGAAACCCGCCGA
>DATHCF010000273.1:0-11408 GCA_035319705.1 Acidimicrobiales bacterium
AGGCTGCCCCGGTCCGCCAGCCCGTAGACGGCGGCGGGCTCGGCGGTCAGCTTGTGCACGGCCCGCTCGAGCGACATGACCTCCCGCTCGCGTACCCAGTTGCCCAGGAGATCGGTGGCGAAGCAGGCGTCGCACAGCTGGCTGACGTGCGCGCCGGAGTCGGCCAGGCCGAGCAGCACGCCGTCGCGCGGCAGCAGCCAGGCGATGGCCTCTTGATCGTCGTTGGCCACGACCGACCAGAACCGGGTCTTCAGGTCGTCGTCCAGCGAGATGTCGAGCACGACGTCCAACGCGGTGCATCCTCGTTCGGCGGCCAGCTCCAGCACGGGCCGGTCGACGAGCTCGGGATGGCCGGGGGACTCGGCCACCGACACCGCCGCCCAGTTGAAGGGGATGCCGCTGCCCAGCTCCTCCCACGCCGAAGCCCGCCAGGCGGGATCGCCGTAGGCGGCCAGGCGCTGCTCGCGGGTATAGCCCATGATGGCGGCGAAGCTCGGCCGGCTGTTCAAGGTGAAGGGCTCTGCCAGGTTCATCTGGAACACGAGCGGGCGGCACGACACCTGGGGCCAGACCTCTATGCCGCTCTGGCGCGCCGTGTCGTGCTCGGCCATCACCTTCTCGTGATACGGGAAATTCTTCACGGTGAGCAGCGCCGTCCAGGTGAAGGGGCGCCCCACTTGGCGTTGCAGCTCGAAGACCTCGGCGTTGGTCAGCACCCCGCCCGGGAGCAGCGCCACCACGCCGCGGCCTGCGTCACGCAGCGGCGCCAGCAGGGCCTGCAGCTCTTCCATCCCGGCCAGCCGAGAGGGCACGGGCCGGCCGCCGTCGCCGTTGTGCGTGGGCGAAGCGCTGGTGGCGAAGCCCATGGCCCCGCCGGCCAGCGAATCGGCCACCACCTCGGCCATGCGGGCGAGCTCCTGGTCGCTCGCCGGACGCTCATAGGCGTCGTCGCCCATGACGTAGATGCGTACGGCGGTGTGGCCCACGTAGCAGCCGTAATTGAGGGCCGTCCCTCGGCGCTCTATGGCCTCGAGGTATTGAGGAAAGGTCTCGAACTCGTCCCACGGCACCCCGACCGACAGTGTGTCGAAGCTCATGTCCTCCACGTGCTGCAGGGTGTGGGCCAGAAGCGCCACGTCGCCGGCTTTCACCGGGGCGATCGAGAACCCGCAGTTGCCGGCGATGACGGTGGTGACGCCGTGGTGCGACGAAGGGGTCAACCACGGGTCCCAGAACGCCTGGGCGTCGTAGTGGGTGTGGATGTCGACGAAACCGGGCGCCACCACCTGACCCGAGGCGTCGAGCTGGCGACGTCCCTCCAGCCGCTCCTCCACGGCCACGATCCGGCCCCCGGCGACGGCCACGTCGGCCCGCCGGCGGTCCCCGCCGGTGCCGTCGACGACGGTTCCGCCCCGTATGACGAGCTCTGGCTCCATGGCGTCTCCTCGCTGACCGCCCCGCCGCCGGATCAGGCTACCCGGCCACCTCGAGCGGCACCGAAGCGATGAGCGCGCCGGCGGCGGCTGGCACCGGCTCGAGCACCGCCGGCGGTTCGACAACTGCCCGGAGGCGACGGCGCTGTGCCTTGGCCTCGGCGTCCCCGGCCGGACCAGGCGAGTGCCGGCTGCTAGACCAGCCGGTAGGAGACCTCGGCGGCGGCCACGGTGCAGCTCACCGTCGAGAGCGCGCAGGCGGGCCCTAGGGAACGGAACCACGTGTTGAACACGTAGCTCCACAGGTAGATGGCATAGGACCGCTGCCCGGCCCAGCGCAGCACGGGGCGCGACAGCCACTTCGACACCGGCGAGTCGTCGCTCTGCACGGCCAGGTACAGCACCAGACCGGCGCCGCACACCGAGGCCAGCTCGATCCCGCCCGCCCACTGCCAGGCCACATCCTGATGGCGGAAGCCGACGCCCGACACGAGGAGCCCGACCACCGAGCCGGCGCCGAGCACCTGCGTCACCACCGAGCCCTGCAGACGCCGGAACTCCCCGGCGCGCCAGCACCATCCGAGCGCCGCACCCAACAGCAGCGCGCTCATGCGGGTGTCGGTGCCGAAGTACACGCGGTTGGTCCCCTGGTGGTAGAGCGGAGCGGGCTCGAGCATGAGCGCCAACGCCAACAGGCCGATCCACAACCCGATGCGGCGCCGGCGCATGAGCAGGAGCAGCAGCGGCGCCCACACCAGGTAGAACTGCTCCTCCACCGCCAGCGACCACAAGTGGCCGAGCGGCGAGTAGCCGGGCGCGGGCTCGGAGAGGCGAGAGCCGGTCCCGCCCGGCTCGCCCGCCCGACACGGGCGTCTGCCCGCCCGAAGCGGACGGTAGGTGAAGGCCCGTGGACGCCATCAACTTGCTCAAGACCGATCACCGTGGCCGGCCTGGTGGCGGGCGCCTACGACAAGGCACGCGACGCCACCGAGCGGGTACTCCACCAGCTGAAGTCCTCCTCACCGGACCAGCCGCATCGCCCCGGCGCCGGCCGGCCCGGCCCTGCGGTGTGGTCAGGGCAGGATCAGGTGCACGTCGCCGAACTCGTGGAAGCGGTAGCCCTCGGCCAGGGCCTCGCCGTACCAGGAGCTGAGCAGCGGGCGGCCGCACAACGCCTCGAGGAGCAGCAGATGCGACGAGGCGGTCTCGTGCCAGCCGGTGAGAAGCCCGTCCACCAGGCGCATCCCACGCCCGGGCGAGACGACCAGGTCCGTCCATCCCTCGACGGCGCGGGCCATGCCGTCGGCGGTGACGGCGGTCTCGAGCGCCCGCACCACGGTGGTGCCCACAGCGATCACGCGGTGCCCCGAACGGTGGGTGGCGTTCACCCGCTCGGCGGTGACCGCAGGCACGCGCAGCCGCTCGGGATACGGGAGCTCGTCAGCCTCCAAGGAGGCCACGCCGGTGTGGAGGACCACCGGTGACACGCCCACGCCTTTGGCCACCAGGCGGGTCAGCACCTCGGGGGTGAAGGGCCGCCCGGCGCTCGGCATCTCGGCGCTGCCCGGTTCGGTGGCGTACACGTTCTGGTACACCGACAGCGGCCACCGCCGGGGGACGTGGCGGTAGCGGATGGGTGCGCCGTGCACGGCCAGCCACGAAAGCAGCCGCCCGGGAACCCCCAGCTCCGCCACCCACAGCCGTCCGCCTGGCCCGTAGCTCGACTCGAGCGTCGCCCTCGCCCCGGCCCCGAGATCCAGCCGGCGCGGTGGCGGCGGTCCGCTCCACCGCTCGCTGGCGCCGCCGGCCGGGCGGCGCGGCTCGACCACCCATCTCGAGCCGGACAGCTGGGTGGAGAGATGGAGGACCACTGCCGTTCCGTCGTCTCCGACCGCCTGCAGCGCCGCCGGCAGTGTCCCCGAGGTGTTCACCACCACCAGGTCGCCTTCGTCGAGGGTGGCCGGAAGCGACGAGAAGGTGCTGTGGGTCACCTCCCCCGTACGCACCCGCGACACCATCATCCGCACCGCGTCGCGGGTGAGGCCTCGCGCCTCGGGCGGCTCGGCTGCCTCCAGCTCGGCCGGCAGGTCGAACTCGAGCCGGCCGGAGGCGACGGCCGGGGACAGCACGCCGCTCACGGCACCTGCTCCAGCAGCTCGGCGGCGCGGTAACGGCCGCTCGCCGGCGCGGAGACCAGCAACCGGCGAAGGACGCCGGCCGCCACCTCGGGGAGCGGCCGGTCGGAGATGTCCTCGCCGGCGAAGGCGTCCTGGTGCATCTTCGTCCGCATGTCGCCGGGATCGAAGCGGATCACGACGACATCGGGCTCCTCTGCGGCCAGCACGTGGTGGAACTGTTCGAGGGCCGCCTTGGACGCACCGTAGGCGCCCCAACCCTCGTACGCCTCGGTGGCCGCATCGGAGGTGACCGCCACCACCGTGCCGTGATTGGCGCGGAGCATCGGCAGCGCCAACTGCACGAGGGCCAGCGGCGCCACGGCGTTGACCGCGAGCACCTCGGCCAGCGCGCCGGCCTCCACCGAGGCCAGGCGCGGCAGCGGCGACGGCCCCAGGGTGCCGGCGTTGTTGACCACGAGCCCGAGGTTCCCCAGGTAGCAGGCCGCCCTCAGGAGGTCCTGGCGGTGTCCCGGCTCTGCGACGTCGCCCGGGACGCAGCGCACGCGCGCCCCGAGCCGCTCGGCTCGACGAGCGGTCTCCTCGAGCGGGCCCGCGCCGCGGGCGTCGATCACCAGGTCCCAGCCGTCGGCGGCCAGCTCGAGGGCCAGTGCCCGGCCGAGTCCCCGTGACGCTCCGGTGACGATGGCGACGGCCATGGATCGCTCCTTTCGCAGCTGTCTTTGTCCCTGTCACCCACCCTAAAAGTTCAAGTAAACTTGAAGTCAAGCCCCGACGGCCCCGGCCGGCGGGCAGGGAGAGGAGCCGATGGCGGAACAGGCGCTCAGCATCGGCGAGGTGGCCCGCCGGACGGGTCTCGCCACCTCGGCCATCCGCTTCTACGAGGCCCGTGGTCTCGTCCACGCCCTTCGCAGCGACAGCGGGCAGCGCCGGTTCCGGCGCGACGTGCTGCGGCGTATCGCCTTCATCCGGGTGGCACAGCGGGTGGGCCTCAGCTTGGAGGAGATCGCCGAAGCCCTGGCCGGGCTCCCTTCCGAGCGGGCACCCAGCCGCCGGGACTGGGCCCGGCTGTCGGCGGGGTGGCGGGCACGGCTGGACGAGCGCATCGGTCTTCTCGAGGGGCTGCGCGACGGGCTCACCTCATGCATCGGCTGCGGATGCCTTTCGCTGTCGACCTGCCGGCTCTACAACCCCGAGGACCGGGCGGCCTCGCTGGGTAGCGGGCCACGGTTCCTGCTGGGCGACGCCTCGGACCAGTTCGTTCCCACCGCCCGCGGTTGATCGGGGGCGCTGCTTCGCACTCACCTGCAGATCCCACGCGAGCGACGGGAGGCAGGGATGCGAAAGATGGGGGCGCGGTTGGCGGCCGGCATCGCAGTGGGGCTCCTGGCCGGGGCGGCCACGGGGTGGGGGCTTTCGGGGGCGGGCGGCGGGGCGGGGCACCCCGAACCGGCGGTGGCCAGCCTGGTCTCCTACGAGGGCTGCTCGCAGCTGCTCGGACAGGCCCGATCCGAGGCCCTGGACGAGCTCACGGCCGACGTGCACCCATCTGCATCGACGGGGCCCGACCACGGCACCGGCCTCGTGGGCCTGCCGCTCGCTTCCAGCCGACCGGTGGCGGTGTCGACGCCGGCCGTGGAGAACGGGACCGACATGGCGGCCGGCGCCAGTGGCGTCTCAGCGACCGCCGGCAGCGCGGCGATGAGCGCGGCTGCGCCCGCCGCCGACAGCACGACCTCGGGGACGAGCGGCACCGGCGGTGCGCAGAGCCCGGCGTTCTCCACCACCAACGACCAGGAGGCCGGCGTGGACGAGCCCGACCTGGCCAAGACTGACGGCAACCTGCTCGTCGCCCTGCGCCAGAGCAGCGACAGCCTGGAGGTGGCCGCCGTGTCGGGCACCCCCACCATCGAGGGGTCCCTCGATCTCTCCTCGCTGGTGGAGGCCACCGGCCTCTTCCTGGTGGGCGACGACGCGGTGGTCCTCGGCAGCTCGGTGTCCTCGGCTGCATCCGGGGCCGGCGGCGGCGGCAGCGGACCGGTGGGAGTGGTTTCAGGGGGAGCGGGCGCGCCGGGGGACCCCGTCGTCATGCCCATGCTGCAGGCGACGAGCGGGCCGGCGGTGGTGCCGGTCCAGCCGGCCGGTTCCGACACCGAGGTGGTGGTGGTCGACCTGTCGAACCCGGCCCAGCCGTCGGTGGCACGGTCCTTCTCCATGCAAGGCACAGAGGTCGACGCCCGCCTCATCGCCGGCGTGGTCGAGGTGGTGGTGAGCTCGACGCCCGATCTGGGCCTCGTCGCCCCCGCCGACGGCTCGGCGACATCGGAGCAGGCCGCCACGGCCGACGATCGCGCCGCCATCGCCTCCTCCACCGTGTCCGATTACCTGCCCTCTGTGACCAGCGAGCCCAGCGGGACCACCACCACGGCGCCGTGCACCTCGGCGCTGCACACCGTCGGTGACGCCGGGCTCGACACCATCGGCATCGTGCCCATCGACCCCTCCTCCGACCAGCCCGGCCCCGAGGTCACGGTGATGGGCGACGCCTCATCGGTCTACGCCAGCACCTCTTCGCTGTTCGTGGCCTACTCGCCGCAGCAGTTCGACGAACCGGACGGCACCGCACCGGACGGCACCGGACCGGCCAGTGACGACACGGTCGTCGACGCCTTCGACCTTTCGGATCCCTCGGCCCCCGTCTACACCGGGTCGGGCACGGTGCCGGGGAGCCTCATCGGCCAGTACGCCATGTCGGAGTACGACGGCGACCTGCGCGTGGCCACCACGGTGGGCACACCGACACCGGCACCGCAGGACGGGCCGGCACCGGCCACGCTCTCCGACAACCGCATCACCGTGCTGGCCCAGCAGGGTGGCGCCTGGGTGACGGTGGGGAGCATCACCGGACTGGGCACCGGCGAGTCGATCTACGCCGTGCGCTTCGAAGGCCCACTGGCCTACGTGGTGACCTTCAACCAGACCGATCCGCTGTACGTGGTGGACCTGAGCAACCCGACCGCACCACAGCTGGCCGGGCAGCTGCCGCTCACCGGCTACTCGTCGTTCCTCGAGCCGCTGGGCGGCGGACTGCTCCTCGGCATCGGACAGGACGTGAACGCCAACCTGCAGACCGACGGCTTGCAGGTGTCGCTGTTCGACGTGTCGAACCCGGCCGATCCCAAGCTGCTGGACACCGACGTGATCCCGGGAGCCTCCTCCACCGCCGAGAACGACGCCCATGCGCTTCTGTACTGGGCTGCCACCAATCTGGTGGTGATGCCGGTGGACGAGCTGCAGGAAGTGGTGCCGCTGCCGCAGCCGCTCGCAGCGGCCGCCCAGCCGGCCACACCGCCGGGGAACAGCTCGAGCGGTGACTTCGTCGGGGCGTTGGCGTGGCACGTGACCGGCCAGACGCTCGGCCAGGCCAACCAGATCAGCCAGCCCCCGAGCTCGAGCCCCTCCCCGCCGGTAACCGAGGCGCTCGGCCCGGAGATCGAGCGGGCGCTGGTGGTGGGCGACATGCTCTACACCGTGTCCGACAGCGGGATCATGGCCAGCGACCTCGCCACGCTCGGGGCCGAGGCGTGGATGCCCTACTCGTGACCACCGGCCCGTGACCGACGCACCCGGACGCCACGCGCTCCACGAAGCGGCCTTCGCCCATCAGCTGCACCTGCTGCAGGAGGTGGCGGAGGGCAAGCCGGCGGCGGTCCGGCGCCTGCTCGACGACGTGGCGCCGATCGTGCACGGATTCCTCTACGCCCGGGTGGGAGGAAATGGTGGGGTGGCCGAGGACCTGCTGCAGGACACGCTGCTCGAGGGGGTGCGCTCCGCCGCCTCCTACCGGGGCGAGGCGGCGCTGTCGACCTGGCTGTGCACCATCGCCCGGCGACGTCTGGCCCGGTACTACGAGAGCGAGCGACGCGCCGAGGCGGCCCGCCACGGCCTGCAGGTCCTGCCCGCCCCGGCGGCGGGGATCGACGAGGAGCAGATCGAACGGCGCGACGAGGTGATCCGGGCGCTGGGCCGGATGCCGGCCGTCCACCGGCAGGTGCTGGTGCTCAAATATCTCGACGGGATGCCGGTGCAGGAGATCGCCACCGAGTTGGGTCGCAGCCGGGTCCAGGTCCAGTCGCTGTTGCAACGAGCCCGCGACGGGTTGCGGCGCGAGCTGGAGGCGGACGGTGCCTGACTGGACCGAGCAGGCCATGTCGGGGCTCGACCAGCCCCGTCCACTCACCGACGACCTGGCTCGCTGCCTCGAGCGGTCCCTGCAGGCGGCGAGCGGAGCCCGCGCCCTGGGCGACCATCTGAGCAGCCGCCTGGAGAGCGCCCTGTCCGACTCGGTCGGCCCGCTGCTCGAGGACCTTTCACAGCCGCGACCGCTCGAGCCGCACCTGCGGCGCCGGCTGGAAGAGGCGCTGGCCCGGCGCGGGCGGGAAGAGACGCCGGCCCGGCGCCGGCCGCGGCCCGTGCAGGTGTGGAGCGCGGCGGCCGCCATTGCGGTCCTGGCAGCGGCGGGCACGGCCCTGGGCCTGGCTGCCAGCCGGCCGGCAGGCAGCCAGGCCTCCGCGCTGTCGGGAGCCGGCGTCCACCGCGCCGCCGGCGCGCCGGCCGCCAACGGGACGTCGAATTTCGCCCCCTCGGCATCAGGGGGGGTCGGGGCGGTCGGCGGGGCGAACACGCCGGTGCCGGCGTCGACCCTGGCCGGGCCCATGTCGGTGTCCTCGGGGGCGGCGGCCTCGAGCGTGGGACAGCCACCCGGCGCCTCTCCGGTGGTGAGCGCGCTCAGCCCGCCCAGCGGGCCGGCGGCCGGCGGGACGTGGGTGGTGGTGAGCGGCTCGGGCCTGGCCGGCGCCACCGCGGTCGACTTCGGCGGCGTGCCGGCCGTCTTCACCGTCGTCTCGGACGACGCGCTGCGGGTGGAGTCGCCGCCGCATGCGGCGGGGAGCGTCGACGTCCGCGTCACCACCGGCGGCGGCACGAGCCCCCTATCCTCCGGCGACCGTTTCACCTACGGTTGAGGATGGTGCCCGGGGTCGGGCGCTGACATCCGTCTCTCCTGCCGGGACGGTGGGTTTGACGACAGCCCACGACAGGTAGGACGAGGACGGTGACGATGCACAGCCTTGGCGATCTGCGCCACCGGCGGCAGGACCGCCGGGAATTGGGCAGACAGACCGAGACCCTGGTGGGGGCGCTCGGCCACGAACCACGAGCGGTGGCGAGCGCGCTGGCCGCCGCCGGAGTGAGAGGACAGCCGGCCGACGCACGGCAATGCGCCTTGGCCATGTACGTGCGCGCCGTCATGGAGGGTGACGACAGAGTCGGCACGGTCCGGGTGTTCCACGACCGCTTGATGATCAACTCGCCCGGACGGTTCCGACAGCATCGCGTCACGGTGATGCTGCCCTCGGCCGTCCGGTCCTTCATCTCCGGTTTCGACGCCGAGCTGTATCCCGAACTGGTGCGCCCTGGCGAAGACGTAGCCGGCCGCGTGCCCGCGCCTCAGACCTCGCCCGAGCCGCTCTCGTAGCGCAACAGCTCGAGCAGCCTGTCGAGAAAAGGCACCAGGCTGGCGAGCAGCTTGCCGCGTGCCTCCTCCACCGGGAACCACGCGGCGCGATCGACCTCGGGGAACGACTGGCGACGGCCCGAACGTGGCGGCCATTCCATCTCGAAGCTGTTGCTCGCCACCTGATCGACGTCGAGGTCGCCAGCGAGCGCCCACAGCCGCGTCCACTTACCTCCGGCCTGGCGCAGCTCACCGAGGTCGTGGCGTGCGCCGGGCGGTGCCGGCCGGCCGATCTCCTCCGCGAACTCGCGCTCGGCACACCGCGCCGGGTCGTCGTCCGGGGCGTACTCGCCCTTGGGCACCGTCCAGGCGCCGGCGTCCCTGCCGGCCCACAGCGGCCCACCGAGATGGACGAGCAGGACCTCGGCGCCCCTCGGTCCGGGCCGGTGGAGCAGGAGGCCGGCGCTGCGTTTGGGCACAGAGGGAATTGTGACCAGAATGAGCACATGAGCCGAACCGACGACGTCACCGCCGAGCTCAAGGACTGGCTCAACGAGAACTGGGACCCCGACCTGACCGTGGGCCAGTGGTGGGAGCGTCTCGGCGACGCCGGCTGGTCCGCACCGGCGCTGCCCGAGGACTGCTTCGGGCGGGGGCTGTCGCGCGAGGACAGCAACCGCGTGCAGCGCACCATCGCCGAGTTCGGGGCCCTCGGAGCGCCCGGTGGGCTCGGGCTCATGCTGGCGGCACCGACCATCGCCACACACGGCGACGAGGACCAGCGACGGCGCTACGTCGGCGACATCGTGACCGGACGCGCCGCGTGGTGCCAGCTGTTCAGCGAGCCCAACGCCGGGTCCGACCTGGCCGGGCTGCAGACGCGCGCCGAGCGCGACGGCGACGAGTTCGTGGTGAACGGGCAGAAGGTGTGGACCTCGGGCGGGCAGGTGGCCGACATGGGCATGCTGCTGGCACGCACCGACCCGGACGTCCCCAAGCACCAGGGCATCTCCTATTTCGCCCTGGACATGCACCAGCCCGGGATCGAGGTCCGGCCACTTCGTGAGATGACCGGCCGGGCGCTGTTCAACGAGGTGTTCATCACCGATGCCCGGGTGCCGGAGGACGCGGTGATCGGCGGGCTGAACAGCGGGTGGGCCGTGGCCAACACCACCTTGGCCTTCGAGCGCGCCGGGCTGGGTGCCGGCGGCGGGTCGGATGCCGGCGGCATCGCCACCCCGGGCACGGTGGCCGGTGACCTCGAGCGCCGCGTGGGCGACGTGGTGCGCCAGAGCACCAACCGGCGCACCGGCCAGGGAGGGCTGTTCCTGTCATCGGAGCAGACGCTTCTCGAGCTGGCCCGCGCCAACGGGGCCGTCGCCGATCCCACGGTCCGCCAGGATCTCGTGCGCCTGCACATCTTGAACCAGATCGCCCGCTACATGACCCTGCGGCAGAAGGCGCTACGCGCCGCCGGCGGTGACATTCCCGGACTGGGCAACATGGCCAAGCTGTCGATGAGCCACATCCTGCGGCTGTCGCGCGACGTCGGCCTGCGCATCCTCGGTCCCTACGGGACCCTGCACGCCTACTCGCCCGAGGAGCGCCAGCGCCTCGACGCCATCACCGGCATGCCGTCGGCCAGCACCGTCACCGGACAGGCGCTGTTCGCCCCCGGGCCTTCCATCTACGGGGGCACCGACGAGATCCAGCACAACATCCTCGGCGAGCGCGTGCTCGGGCTCCCGAAGGAGCCCGGCAACGACCGCACCACGCCGTTCAAGGACCTGACGAAGAACCGCTGACCGAGTTCACCAGCCGCGCCGTCGACGGCCGGTGCGGCACCCCGCTCAGGGAAGCGGCGGCGGCGGAAACCCGGCGCCGGCCAGAAGGTCCTCGCTCACCTTCCACAGCTCGGCCGCCTCGGCGTCCGAACGGGCATGGCGCGACATGTGCCCCGGCCGGCAGCGGACGAAGTACCCACCGCCGACCCCGGCCACCTGTGGGGAGGAGGCCAGGAATATCGACGTGCGCGCCCCCGCCTCGGCGGAGATCTCGAAGCGCCGTACCACCTTGTTGCCCCAGCCTTCGAGGCCGCGCAGGTCGCCGTCCATGCCGAACCCGCTGCGCACCGGACCGGGATGCACGGCGTTGGACGACACGCCCTTGGGCCCGAGGCACCGCCACAGCTCACGGGTGAAGAGGATGTTGGCCAGCTTGGACCGGGCGTACACCTCCAGCGCCAGATAGCCGCGTTCGCTCTGCAGGTCAGAGAAGCGCATGCCGGCCACGGCGAAGTGGTGGCCGAAAGACGCCACGTTCACC
>DATHCF010000274.1:0-4084 GCA_035319705.1 Acidimicrobiales bacterium
CCGCCGCACCACGGGGTTGTCCTCGGCGCCGGTGCCGTCGGGGGCGTCGTCAGCCGGAAGGTTGGGCAGCCACAGCAGCAGCCGGCGCACTTCGCCCTGGGCGTCCTCCGCCTCGGCCTCGAGCGCCTTCTCCTCGTCGCCGAGGACCCGGCTCCTCTCCGACAGTTCATCGGCCAGCTTCTGGTCACCGGCCCGCCGGGCCTCGCCCACCTGCCGCGACAGGTCCTTGATCTGGGCACGCACCTCGTCGCGCCGGCCCACCGCGGCGCGCGTCCGGTTGTCGGCTTGGTAGAGCTTCTCCACCTCGTCGGCGTCCACACCCCGGCGCCCGAGCGACGATGCCACCGCCGCCCGGTCCTCCCTGACGAGGCGGATGTCGATCATGGTGCGGCCAACGGTAGCCTCGCCCACCGATGCGGCCGGACTGCTCGCTCGCTGCCCGTAGCCGCCGCCGGACGGTGACGGGATGAGGTCGGTGCAGCGTGTCGTCGAACGTCCGCACGTCGCCGTGGTGGGATCCGGGGCCGCCGGCGAGGAGGAACTCGAGCTGGCCACCCGGGTGGGCAGCGCCCTGGCCGAAGGCGGAGCGGTCGTGGTGTGCGGCGGGCTCGGCGGGGTGATGGCGGCCGCCGCGGCCGGCGCCGGCCGGTCGGGGGGGACGAGCATCGGCATCGTCCCCGGGCCCGACCGACGGCAGGCCAACCAATTCGTCGACGTGGCCCTCGCCACCGGCATGGGCGAAGGACGCAACATGCTGGTGGTGCGCAACGCCGACGCGCTGGTGGCGGTGGGCGGGGAGTTCGGCACGCTGTCGGAGGTGGCCCTGGCCCTGCAGGCGGGCATGCCGGTCGTCGGGCTCGGCACCTGGGAGCTGTCCAAGGGTGGGCGACCGGTCGAGGCGGTGCTGGTGGCCGCCACTCCGGAGGAGGCGGCCGCCATGGCGCTGCGGGAAGCCGGCCGGCGAAGCGACAGGGGCTGAGGCCACCATGGACTTGGACACCGGCGCCCCCGGTGACGAGCCGCTCGCCATGTTCCCGCTCTCGACGGTGCTGCTACCGGGCGAGCTGCTCCCCCTGCACGTGTTCGAGCCGCGCTATCGGGTCATGATGGCGCACTGCCTCGAGCGCCGGCCGCACGTGTTCGGCGTGGTGCTCATCTCGCGCGGCTCGGAGGTCGGCGGAGGCGACACCCGAACCGACGTCGGCACCCTGGCGCGCATCGAGACGCTGTCGCGTTCCGAGGACGGACGATACGGGCTGCTGGCGCGCGGTGTCCGCCGCCTGCGCGTGCTCGAGTGGATGCCCGACGACCCGTTTCCCCGGGCCCGGGTCGAGTGGCTCGGCGACAGCGGTGACGTCGCCGCCCCGACAATGGAAGGCGCCCGTGCCGCGGTGGTGCGGGTCGAAGCGCTGCTGTCGGAGATGGGACGATCGCCCGCCCCAACCATGGGCGACCCGGTGGGCGAGGCGGCCGTCGACGAGAACGTCGACCCGCACGGGGTATGGGCGCTGTGCCGGCGCCTACCCCTCGGCCCGGCCGACCGCCAACGGCTGCTCGTCGCCGAGGAGGCCGGGGCCCGGCTGGAGATACTCACGGTCATGGCGCTGGCCCAGGCCGAGGACCTTCTCCACCTGCTGGCCGGAGGCTGATCGGCGTTGTCGGGCGCGGACGTCGTCAGGCGCGCGCACTCCGCATCATGTCGGCCATTCCCCGCAGGAAGCTGTCGGGATCGGATGTCTTCATCTCCACGATGGCCTTCATGTCGGGGACGTAGTGCTCGAAGGTGTCGGATTCGATGGCAGCGACGATGCCGGACGCCATCTCCTGCGCAGAGACCTTGGGGCCGTCGTAGAGCGGCGCATCGTTGCCGGGCAGGTCCCAGATCTCGGTGTCGATCGGCCCGGGGTTGACCAGACGGATCTCGATCGGGGTGTCCCACAGGTCGACCGCCACGGCCTCGCTCCACCCGCACAGCGCGAACTTGGAGGCCGAATAGGCCGCTTCGTTGGCGTTGCCGAGACGGCCGGCCAGGCTGGAGACGTTCACGATCATCCCCGACCCGCGATCGAGCATGCGGGGGAGCAGGGCCATGGTCATACGGGCTGGGGCGAAGAAGTTGACGGCCATGACCCACTGCAGGGTGTCGGCGTCGAGCTCGGTGGTGTGACGGCGCATGGGCACCCCGGCGTTGTTCACCAGGCAGTCCAGTCCCCCGAAGGCGTCCCACGCCTCCAGGGCCACGTTTTCGGCCAGCTGCCCGTCGGCGAGGTCGGCCACCCACATCCGCGAGCCGGGTGCGTGCTTCTGCACGTCGGCCAGCACCCCGGCCAATCGCTCCTGGCGGCGGGCGACCAGCCCGACGGTGGCGCCGTCCTCGGCCAGCCGGCGCGCCAGCGCGGCGCCGATCCCCGACGAGGCGCCGGTGACCAACACCGAAGAGCCACCGATACGCATGGCGGGCATCTTGATAGAAATCGAGTCCGGTGGACCAGCCGGGCAGCCCGCTTCAGCAGATCCGTCGGTTCTGGGACGACGACGCCGCCACCTATGACCGCTCTCCCGGGCACCGGCCGACCGACCCGGACGTGCTGCGGGCGTGGGGGTCCGCTCTGGCCGCCCTGCTGCCACCACCGCCGGCCGACGTCCTCGACGTCGGCGCCGGCACGGGCTTTCTCAGCCTGCTGGCCGCCCGGGCCGGGCACCGGGTGACGGCACTCGACCTCTCCCCGGTCATGCTCGAGCGGCTCGAGCGCTCGGCGGCCTCCCAAGGCCTCTCGATCACCACCGTGACGGGCCCGGCCGACGTCCTGCCGCCGGGTGACTTCGACGCGGTGATGGAACGGCATCTGCTCTGGACCCTGCCCGACCCCGGCGCCACGCTGTCGGCCTGGCGGTCCCGTGCCGCGCGTCTCGTGCTCGTCGAGAGCCTGTGGGGCGACACGGCGCTGACCGAACGCTTGCGCGCCGGGGCGCGTTGGCGCCTACGGCAACTGCGCCGCTCGCCGCCGGACCATCACGGTGAGTACCCCGCCGCGCTGCGCTCGTCCCTGCCGCTCGGAAGTGGCACGCCGCCGCTCGTCGTCCTCGAACTCGTGCGATCGGCCGGCTGGAGCGATCCGCAGATCGTCTGGCTGAAGGACCTGCGCCGGGCCGAGCGCCGGTCACTGCCCTTCCCCGAGCGCCTGCTCGGTCCCACCCCGCGCTTCGCCGTGACCGCCCGCTGACGGCGCCTCAGTGGTAGCGCAGCAGGACGTCTCCGGCCATGGCCGCGAACAGCAGCGTCAGGTAGGTGATCGAGTAGCGGAACAGCGCCATGGCCGAGGCCGCCGTCTGCCGCCGGCGCAGGGCCTCGGCGTGGACGAGGAACACCGCCCCGAGCACGATGGCGGCGGCCAGGTACAAAGCCCCCATGTGGCCGACCACGTCGAAAAGCAGGGTGACCGCCACCAGCGCCACCGAGTAGAAGAGGATCTGGCGGGCCGTGCGCGCCAGCGTGGTTACCACCGGGAGCATGGGCACGTGCGCCGCCTCGTAGTCGTCGCGGTAGCGGACGGCCAGAGCCCAGAAGTGCGGCGGGGTCCAGATGAAGATGACGGCGAACAGCACGAGCGGTGCCCAGCCGAGCCGGTCGGTCACCGCCGCCCACCCCACGAGGACCGGCACGGCCCCCGCCGCCCCGCCGATGACGACGTTCTGCGTCGAGGTGCGCTTCAGCCACAGCGTGTACACGAACACGTAGAACAGCGTGGCCGACACGGCCAGCACCGCCGAGAGCAGGTTGACGGCCAGGTCCAGCTCGACGAAGGCCGCCAGCTCCAGGCCGAGAGCGAAGACCATGGCCCGGGCCGGCGTGAGCTCACCGGTCACCAGCGGCCGCCGCCGGGTGCGGTGCATCACCTTGTCGATGTCCCGGTCGATGACCATATTGATGGCGTTCGCCCCGCCGGCCGCCAGCGCCCCGCCGGCCAGGGTGGCCACCATCAAGCCCACCGACGGCACCCCGCGCTTGGCCACCAGCATGGTCGGCAGCGTGGTGACGAGTAGCAGCTCGACGATACGGGGCTTGGTCAAGGCCACGTAGCTG
>DATHCF010000275.1:0-3926 GCA_035319705.1 Acidimicrobiales bacterium
GTGTGCAAGTCGCTTCTGGGCAAGGCGCACACCGTCATGGCCGAGGGCGGGGCGGCGGCGGCCATGGGCAACGTGTGGCCGCAGGACAACTGGCGGGTCCACTTCCGCGACACCATGCGGGGCGGCAAGCTCCTCAACAACTGGCGCATGGCCCAGATCCACGCCCAGGAGGCTCCCGACCGCATCTACGAGCTCGAGCGCTGGGGAGCGCTGTTCGACCGCACTGCCGACGGCCGGATCCTCCAGCGCGACTTCGGTGGACACCGTTATGCCCGTCTGGCCCACGTGGGCGACCGCACCGGCCTCGAGATGATCCGCACCCTCCAGCAGCGCGCCGTGGCCCTGGACATCGACGTGTTCATGGAGTGCAAGGTGCTGCGCCTGCTCGAGGACGCCGACGGGCGGGTGTCGGGAATGGTCGGTTACTGGCGGCCGAGCGGCGACTTCGTGGTGTTCCGGGCCAAGGCGGTGATCCTCTCCACCGGCAGCGTGGGCAGGTCGTGGCTGTACACCTCCAACTCCTGGGAGTCCACCGGCGACGGACATGCCATGGCGCTGTGGGCCGGGGCCGACATGATCGACATGGAGTTCGTGCAGTTCCACCCGACCGGCATGGTGTGGCCTCTGTCGGTGCGGGGACTGCTCGTCACCGAGAGCGTGCGCGGCGACGGCGGCGTGCTGCGCAACAGCGACGGCAAACGCTTCATGTTCGCCTACATCCCGGCCATGTTCGCCGCCGAGACGGCCGACACCGAGGAAGAAGCCGACCGGTGGTACGGCGACCACATCAACAACCGCCGACCCCCCGAGCTGCTGCCGCGCGACGAGGTGGCCCGTTCGATCAACTCCGAGGTCAAAGCCGGACGGGGCAGCCCGCACGGCGGGGTGTACCTCGACATCGCCAGCCGGCGCAGCCCCGAGTACGTCCGCCGGCGCCTTCCGTCGATGTACCACCAGTTCAAGGAGCTGGCCGGCGTGGACATCACGGCCGAGCCGATGGAGATCGGCCCGACCTGCCACTACATCATGGGGGGGATCCGGGTGGACGCCGACAGCGAGGCCACCACCGTTGCGGGCCTGTTCGCCGCCGGTGAGGTGGCCGCCGGCCTCCACGGCGCCAACCGCCTCGGCGGCAATTCGCTGTCGGACCTGCTCGTGTTCGGCCGCCGGGCCGGCGTGGCGGCTGCCGACTTCGCCGAGAGCCGCACCGGCACGGCGGAGGTCGACGAGGGCGAGGTGGACCGCGCGGTGGCGGAGGCCGAGGCGCCCTTCGGCCGCGACAGCGGGGAGAACCCCTACGAGGTGCACGAGGACCTCCAGCGCACCATGCAGGAGCTGGTGGGCATCATCCGCACCGGGTCCGAGCTGGTGCAGGCCCAGCAGGAGCTGGACAAGCTCGACGACCGGGCCCGCAGGCTGTCGGTGACGGGCGGCCGGGCCTACAACCCGGGCTGGAACCTGGCCACCGACCTGCCGTCGATGTTGACGGTGTCGCGTCTGGTGGCCAACGCCGCGCTGGAGCGCAAGGAGAGCCGCGGCGGCCATACCCGCGACGACTATCCCAAGACCGACCCGGAGCTCGCCAAGCTCAACTACGTCCAGCGGCTGTCGGACGGCGGGGAGATCTCCATCGCGGCGGAGCCCATTGCGGCCATGCCGTCGGAGCTGGCCGCTCTGCTGGAAGAGGAGCAGGGCTGATGGCCACGTCGCCGACGAACGTGGTCACCTTGCGAGTGTGGCGGGGGGACGACGAGGGGGGCACCTTCACCGACTACGAGATGCCGGAGGTGGAGGGCGAGGTGGTGCTGGACGTCATCCACCGCATCCAGGCCGGGCCGGCGCCCGATCTGGCCTGCCGCTGGAACTGCAAGGCCGGTAGGTGCGGGTCCTGTTCGGCGGAGATCAACGGCGTGCCCCGCCTCATGTGCATGACCCGGATGGACGCGCTGCCGACGGAGCAGCCGGTGGTGGTGGCGCCCATGCGCACCTTCCCCATCATCCGCGACCTGGTCACCGACGTCTCGTTCAACTTCGAGGTGGCCAGGCGCATCCCGCCGTTCCAACCGGGTCCGCCGGAACCCGACGGCACCTACCGCATGATGCAGGTCGACATCGAGCGGGGCCAGGAGTTCCGCAAGTGCATCGAGTGCTTCATGTGCCAGGACGTCTGTCACGTGATCCGCGATCACGACGAGAACAAGCACGCCTTCGGCGGCCCGCGCTTCTTCATCCGTCTCATGGAGCTCGAGTCCCACCCGCTCGACACCGCCGACCGCCGGGAGGAGATCAGGGAGGAATTCGGTGTCGGGTACTGCAACATCACCAAGTGCTGCACCGAGGTCTGCCCCGAGCTCATCCGCATCACCGACAACGGCATCATCCCGCTCAAGGAACGGGTGGTCTCGGCCCACTACGACCCGGTCATGTGGCTCGGCCGCAAGATCCTGCGCCGGGAGAGAAAACCGGGCTGAGCTGCGAGAAGACGGCGGCGGCGGCCGCAGCCGGCCGGCCCGGCCGTAGACGGGCACCTGGGGGTAGATTCGTGCCAGAAGGCGCCTGACAGAAGGCGCCGGAAGGGAGAGGTGCCGTGACACTGCCCGGTGTGCTGGACGACCAGGCCCTTCGTCGCTACCGCGAGCTCCTCGACGCCGAGGACGCCGCCTTCGACGAGTTGGAGCACGCCTACGAAGATGGCGACCGAGCCCACTTCGAGGCCGACCTCGACGCCTGGCGTTGCGCACTGGCAGCCAAGCTGGCCTTCCTCCAGCGCATCGGCATCGAGGTACCGCAGCCCGCCGGCATCTGAATGGCGCAGGCCCCCCTCTGCCGGAGGGGCCTACGCGGTCTCAGGACGGCGGCGGATTTTCAGGACGGCGACGGTCCGGCCGGCCCCGGGGTGATGCCCTCTGGAGCCGGCACCGAGGGGTAGACGACGCCCAGGCCGGCCAGCCGCCGCTCCCCCAGACGCCGTGCGCGCCGGGCGAACCACACGGTGAAGGCGAAGAGCCCGCCGACGACCACGGCGGTCAGCACGGGGGACACCGCCAGGAACGGACCGGTGGCGAGCGCCCGGGCCAGAAGCACGCGCCCGGCGGCCTCGACGATGAGACCGGCTCCCCAGGCGGCGGTGATGATCCGGAACGTCCGGGGCGCGGTCGGCATCTGCCACAGCTCCTCGTATGCCGCCAGCTTGGCCGGGTCGTTGCCGGCCGAAAGCGCCCGTCCGACGAAGAACAGAAGCGGACGTGGCCAGGAGAGCGACAGCAGGCATGCCAGGCCGAACAGGCTGGTGAAGGCCGAGTCGCGCACCTTGAGGACGAAGGCGCTTCCCCCCACGAGCTCCGATACCACCACTCCCCCGACGAAGCCGAACAGCACGATCGAGCCGATCGGATCGATGCGCCGTCGACGCACCCACTGCAGGGCCACCCAGGCGGCGGCGGGGACGCCGGCGATGATCAGTGCGGTGGTGTCGCTTCCGACGTGGGAGCGGATGAGGTAGTAGACGGCCAGCGGGACGACCGCTCCCCCGACGAGGCCCGGCGCCACCGCCCGCAGCGAGGGCGGCCCGGGCTCCCAGCCGCCACCCTTAAGGTTCGGCGCGGGGCCATCCGCCGCCGGTGCCCCACCCTCGTGCTCACCCTGGGCTGCACCCATGGCGGACCGGCCTAGAAGGGGCCGAGCAGCAGATCGCGCACCGCGGCGCGCTCGGACTCGAGCTCCTCGGTGGTGAGGCGGATGCGCTCGCCGGCGAAATCACTGTGGGAGAGTCCTTCCACCACCTGCCACCCGTCGCCGTCGCTGCGCAGCGGATAGCCGAAGACCAGCCCCTCCGGGGCGCCGTACTGGCCGTGGGACACCACGGCCAGCGAGACCGTGTCGCCGGGCGCCGTCGGCTCACGCAGGCTCCGCACCGAGTCGATGAC
>DATHCF010000276.1:0-14399 GCA_035319705.1 Acidimicrobiales bacterium
TGAACGAGGTCATGGCGGCCGAGCCCAGGGTGTCGGTGACCGAGATCCAGACGGTGGGAGCCAAGGGCTACGACGGCTTCGCCGTGGCGCTGGTGCTCGGCCGGTAACGGTGCTGGCCACGGCGGGCGGCACACCGGAACCGAGGGTGTCGCCGGTGCGCAGGTAGCGTGGTCGGTCGGCATGGCTCGTCGTATCGACATCGAGCTCACTTCCAAGCGTCCTGACGGATCGTGGACCTGGCGCGCCCCCGGGGCACGCCAGCCACGTGGTGAGGTACAACCGGGGCTGGTTCCGGCCGAGGCCAAGGTGGGAGACATCCTGCGTGCCGACGCTGAGTTCGAGCTCGAGGGCATCGTCATCACCGCGTTGTCGGCTCCCAAGGCGACGGCCGCCGGCGACGACGAGGCGCGGCGCATCGAGATCATTGGATCCGGGCGAAGCACCCCAGCCGGCGTGTCGGTCGTCCTCGCCCCCGGAGGCCGGAGGAGATGGGAAGACGAGGGCGGGCGCCAGCGGTCCCGGCGACGGCCCACCGGCGAGGACGCCGACGAGGGCGGCGCCAAGCAGGGCCGCGCCGCCTCCGCCACTGCCGGCCGGCCGGAAGACCGGCGCCGGCCTTCCGGCGGCGAGCGCGCCGGGCGCGGCGAGCGCACCGGGGGCGAGCGCGGGGAGCGCGGCGAGCGCACCGACGGCGAACGCGGCGGGCGTGCCAGGCGATCCGAGGAGGCCGCCGGTGAGCGGCCGAGGCGTCGGCCCGCCGCCGGCCCTGCGCGCCCGCGTCCGGGGCGGCCCGAAGCCGGCACGCGGCCCGAGCGGGGGCGGCCGCGGCGGCTTCAGCCGGCCGCCACCTTCCGCAACGAGGTATTGGCGGAGCTGCGCCCCGAGCAGCTGCCGGTGGCCGAGCAGCTGCTGCGCGGCGGTATCCCTGCGCTGCGCGCCGCCATCGAGGAGCAGAACGCCCGCGCCAAGGCCGAGGGCCGCGACCAGGTTCCGCCGGAGCCGCTGCTGGCCATGGCGGACGAGCTGCTGCCCAAGGTGAACCTGGCCGTCTGGAAGGACCGCGCCACGGCCGTGCGCGACGCCGGCCGCGAGGCACCGTTGCGCGAGGTGCGCTCGGTGGTGGCCGGTGCCTCGGCGGTGGCGCTGGACGAGGAGGGACGCAGCTTGCTGGGCGCGCTGCGCCAGTCGCTCGACGAACGCGTCACCGCCCTGCGCCAGGCGTGGCTGGGGCGCATCACCGGAGCGCTGGACGACAGCCGGCTGCCCGAGGCGCTGCAGGTGGCCTCCCGGCCCCCCGAGCCCGCCGCGCGCATCCCCGCCGAGCTGGCCGTCCGCCTGGCTGCCGACGCCGGGGCGGCCCTCAGCCCCGAGGTGTCGGAGGAGCAGTGGCTGGCCCTGCTCGACGCCGTGGTGGCATCGCCGGTGCGCCGGACGGTGAAGCCGGTCGGACTGCCCCAACCGCCGAGCGAGCGACTGCTGCAAGCCGTCCATCGCTCCGCCGGGCTGGTCCCCGAGCTGGCCCGCCTGCTCGGGCTGCCGATCCCCCCGCCCCCGCGCCGTCCCGCCACGAGCGGAGCGCGCCGGGGCTGAGGCGCGCCCCCCGGGCGTCCGATGGCGCGCCCGGGTACCTAAGAGGGCGGTGCCAGCACGCGGTGGTCGCGCAGGAACCCGGCCAGCCCCTCCACCAGGTCCAGCCCGGCCACGACCGGCAGGGCCACCCAGGCCGCCTCGGTGGCGTCGCCCCCGGCACGCAGCGCGCCGGAGGCCACCTCGACGAAGAAGTCGAGGATCACGAAGTGATGGCCCGGCCCGATCCGCTCCACCCACCCGAGAAGCGTCCCGCAGCGCACCTCGAGCCCCGTCTCCTCGAGCACCTCGCGCTCGAGCGCCTGCGACAGGGTCTCTCCGGCCTCCACCCGGCCACCGGGAAGGCTCCAGCGCCCTGCCTCGGGCTCGTGCCCTCGCCGGACGAGCAGCAGCTCTCCATCGCGCACCGCCACCGCCCCCACCGCCACCTCCGGCCGCCGTGGCCGCCCGGTGTCGCCGGGCGCGGTCACGAAAGCTCGTGGTGCAGCGTCAGCAGGCGCGCTTTGAAGCCGGCGGCTTCGTAGAAGTTCTTCGTCCCCCGGTCACCGGGAAGGGCCGTGGCGTCCACCGCGTCACACCCCGAGGACCGGAAGAAGACGAGCAGGCCGTCGAGCATGGCCCGGCCCACCCCCACCCCGCGTGCCCCCGGCTCCACGTAGCACCCCTCGATCACCCCGAGGCGCTTCTCCCCCACCTCTTCGACGCGCCCCACGGCGAAGCCCACCACCACGTCGTCAACCGTGCCCACGAGCACCCGGCGGTCGGCCCCCGCCACCAAGGTGGCGAGCCCGCCCGCCGAGAGCAGCGCCTCGGTGAGAAGCCGCACCTCGCCCCGCAGCGCGAGCGGCCCGCCCCGCTTGGCCTGCAGCTCGTCGGTGGCCCCCCGACACAGCTCGGCGCACCGCTCGGCGTCCTGTTGAACCGCCGGCCGGGCCCCTTCCACCGGCGTCGACCGGTCAGCCGAGCTCGGTGTCGGCCCCGAGCAGCTGCTCCACGCGATTGAGGATGGTGCGGCGGTGCCGGTGCGCCAGCTCGTGGCCCCGGATCGCCTCCAGCTCGACGGCCGACAAGCCACCCAGGCGCTGGACCACCTGGGAAGCCGACAGGCTGTCGTAGCCCGGGATTCCGAGCACCTCCGAAGCGAGCGCCCCGTTGCCGGACACCGGCGGCGAGGCGGCCGACGGATCGGCGTCGGGCTCGTCCGCCTGGGCCGCCGGCGCCTGGGCCGGCTCGACGTGTTGCGGCACGTGCACGGATCCGGGGGCGCTCGACCCTCCGAGCCACTGCCCGACGGTGGCGTCCAGCTGGCGACGGCCCATCTGGACGGCGAACTGGCCCACCAGTCGCGCCGCGTGCAGCTGGCCGTCGATGCGGTGGCGTCCCTTCTCCACCAGCCTCGGGAACTCCTCCACCGCCGTGACGGCCAGCCCGGCGGGCCCGTAGAGGAGCAGATCGAGAAGCTTGTCCGCCGGGTTCCTGTGCTCGCTCACCGTTCCTCCTGGTCCTCCTGGCTTACGCCGTCGCTCACACGCAGTCACGGCACAACAGGCGTGCCGGGTCAGCGAGTTGACTGGAGTGCTTTACCAGGAAACAGGAGCTGCACACGAACTCGTCGGCCTGCTTGGGCAGGACCCGGTCGGAGATCTCGGAACGGTCGTCGGGCTCGGGGGTCTCGTCCTCCTCTTCCTCCTCCTCCTCGACGACCAGGCGCTCCTTGAGGATCTGGTCGAGGCTGGCCTCCACGTCCTCGTCCTCGACCTCTTCCTCTTCCTCCTCGCTCTCCTCGGTGGTGACGACCGCCACCGCCACCGCGCCCTCCTCCTCTTCGACCTCCTCCTCGTCGACCACGTCCGAGTCCTCGTCGTCGAGGTCCTCGTCCAGGTCCTCCTCCTCGAGGAGGTCGTCCTCGCTCAGGTCCTCGAGGTCCTCGGCGTCGAGCTCCTCCGGCTCCTCGACTTCGTCCAGCTCTTCAGCCACTACCAGCCCTTTCGGGGTCGTCTGACGGCGCGGGAGCATATCGGCTGATCACACGCGCTCGGCCGCTGCCGGACGGCCCGGGCGGGGATGTGGGCGACCACAGCGACAGCCTTCTCAGCGCGTGTCGCCGCGATGCCCCTCGCTGGACCGGGCGGTAGGGCCCGGGGACCTTTGGTGCCGTCTCCACCTCGCCGACGCCGACTTGTTGGCGGGACGTTCTCTACTCGGTCCCCTGGGCCTCCCTCCGCCTCTCACAGCATCCCCCCCTCGACTGCCGCCCGAATCGGTGCTCTCGAACAGGACGGTGCAGGGGCGTCTGGGACTGCCGGAACATTACGCGCCGGCATCCCCCGGCCGTCAAGCGAATTCGGCGAGCCCCGCACCAGGAGCTTTTCCCGTCGGCCCTGGTCAGCGCCGAATGGTTTGGCGCATGGCGGCACGCTTTTTCTCCGACCGCACGCGGCGCGTGCTCTAGACGTGCACGCGCGGTGTGACAGCGGCAGCTTCCCGGCGGGCCTCGGCGCGTCGCTCGGCGTCGATCCGCTCGAGCTCGTGCTCGCCGTAGTCGACGAAGGACATCGTCGCGGCGATGGCGCGGTGTCCGGCGACCTCGGCGATCTGGCGGTGCATGGCCTGGGCCACGGCGCGGTAGGCGGGATGGCCCTGCTGACCCGAGCGCAGCTCGATGAGGTGCATGGCCTCGCGCGCGTTCATCTGCATGGCGTACCGCAGGCGGAACCCGAGGGCCACGGCGTAGCCGGCCTGCTCCGGGCACACCGCGCGCATCGCCGCATGCAGCTCGGCGGAGCGGGCCATCGACGCCTCGTACGGACCCGACAATCCCGCCTCGGCCACCGCCTCGGGAACGTCGAAACCGAGGTCGGTGCCGAGCGGCTGCCACTCCACGGTGAGCATGCGGTGCCGCTGGAGATCGCGGAAGGCCCCGTAGTCCGACACCACGTCGAAGCGGTAGGACGTGCGCTCGAAGGCCCGCCCCGGCCGGTGCCGCCGGTTGGACCGCTCCCCCACGTACGCCCGCAGCAGGGCGGCGCGCTCCTCGGCCCCGAGTGCCCGCACCCGTCGCAGCACCTCGTCGTCGGCCAGGGCGGTCATCGGGTAGCACACGGCGGCCAGCACCTTGACCTCACCGTCGGGGTCGAAGTCCACCAGCCGGACCGAGGACGGCTCGTCCCCGGCCTGGCGTGCGTCGGGCCACAGCCGGCCGACCAAGTCGTCGGTCTGCTGCCGTGTGCCGGCCAGATAGCGCGCCCACGCGCCGCCGCGATCGGGCACGTCGACCCGCTGGAGGAACGAGGGGATCACCTTACGCAGCTCCTCGAGCATCATCTCCGCATAGCGCCGTGCCTCGGGCAGCGGGTACAGCTGCATGCGCAGCAGCAGCATCTCGTAGGACTGACCGGTGCCGTAGATGCCGACGTTGGACAGCGACCCCGCCGGCAGAAGGCCGCGCAGGGCGTCGAGGGCCTTGGCCCGGATGGACTGGCGGTAGACGAAGTCCGAGTCGCCGCTGTGTCGCGGGAAGCGCGCCGACAGATACGCTTGCATGGCCGGGAGCAACTCGGCGTAGGTGTCGAACATCCGGTCCATGTCGCCTACATATCGCGCCCCGAGCGGCGATTCGAGGACTTCGGGTTCCCGGAAGTAGCGGTAATGGCCGCTGGTCAGCCGGCTGTCGTAGGCGACGTATCGCGTCGACTGCTCGAGATAGGCCATGAGCCGTCCCCACTCGAGCACCTTGGTGAGCAGGTTCGACGCCTGTTCACAGGCCAGGTGGACGCCGCCCAACTGGGCCACCGAGTCGTCACCGTACTCGAAGAACACCCGGTCGTAGAGCTGCTCGGCCCGCTGCAAACCCACCGTGGCGTCCACCCCTGCGTCGCCGGACACGTCCAGGTCGCCCACGAACTCGTCGAGGAACAGCTGCCGCAGGCTCTTGGCCGAGCGTGAGTAGCGGGCGAACAGCGCCCCTTTCACCACCTCCGGCAGGTTGACCAGGGCGAAGACCGGGCCTTCGAGATTGGTCACGTACCGCGACAGCACCTCGGCCTGGGCGTCGGTGAAGTGCTCGTCGGTGTAGGGGAACATTGCCCGAGCAACACTACGAGAAAGGCCTCCCGGCAGTGGCGGACTGATCGAGCCCTCTGAGCTGCGTCTTTACAGGGACTCGCCGTCCTCGGGCTCGGACTCGGCGACTGCCGCCGGTGACGCTTGGGCGGCCACAACCCCCCGCTCGAGCGCCCGCGCCGCCGAGGCCGCCGAGCGGGCGGTGTCGGGTACCGGAGCGGCCAAAGACAGCTGGCGCAACAGGTCGACCAGCTGTTTGACGTTGCGCACGAAGTCGCCGGGCGCCATGGCCGCCAACTCGAGCACCTGTTCGAGGCGCCGACCCGTCGCCCAGGCCATGGCCGCCGCCGCCAAGGCCCGGTCGGGCGCCCGGGTGCGCGGCAGGTGCCGGGCCTCCTCCTCGGCGCGGAGTCGCTCGCCGAGCGCCTCGAGCTCCGACACCGCGGCCAGGGCCGGCCGGGGCACCCGCGGTGTCGCCGGCCGCCACCGCCCGGCACGTGCCTCGAAGACGATGCAGGAGACCACACCGGCCAGCGCCGGTGGCGGCAGACCGTCGAGGACGCCGCCGGCCAGTGCCTCGGCCACGAGCAAGTCGCTCTCGTGGTAGATGCGGGCCAACACCTCGCCGCGAGCCGTGAGCCGCCAGGCCGTCCGATCGAGGTAGCCCCACTCCTCGAGCAGGCCCATGGCCCGGTCCAGCCGCTGCGACAGGGCATGGTGGTGGCGCCGGTCGCGGAATTGGGCGAAGGAGCGCTCGAGCACCTCGTGTGCCTGGTCGGCCGCATATCGGCGCACCAGGTTCACGGCCAGGTTGTAGGTGGGACGGAACGAGGAGGTGAGCTCCGGCGCCGGCGAGGTGGCCAGCACCGCCAGCTCGCCAATCGACAGCTGCGGCCGCCAGGGCACCACGGCATGGCCCAGCACGTCGAGCCCGCGCCGCCCCGCCCGGCCGGTCAGCTGGGCGTACTCGCCCGACGTGAGCGCCGAGCGCCCGTGCTGGCGGATCTTGGTCAGCCGCTCGACCACCACGGTGCGCGCCGGCATGTTGATCCCGAGCGCCAGGGTCTCGGTGGCGAACACCACCTGCAGCAGGCCCGCCGAGAAGCAGTCCTCCACCGTCTCGCGAAAGGCCGGGATCATGCCGGCGTGATGGGGGGCGAGCCCCGCCTCGAGGCCGGCGATCCACGGCCCGTAGCCGAGCACGGAGAGGTCGTCGTCGGACAGCACCTCGGTGTGCTCCTCGGCGCGGCGGCGGATCTCCGGGCGCTGCGCCGGCTGGGCCAGGCGCAGCCCGTCGGCCAGACAGTCGGCCACCGCCTGCTCGCAGGCGGCGCGGCTGAAGATGAAGAAGATGGCCGGCAGCATGTCGAGATCGGCCAGTTCCTCGATGAGCTCGGTGCGCCGGGGCGAGGCCATCGGGGCGTGGCGCATGCCGCCGGGGCGGTGCCGCATGCGCGCCAGCTGCTGCTCGAGGGCCGCGGCGCGTGGATGCAGCACTCCGGCCTCCAGCAGCGGCACCAGCTCCACCTCGTGCGTGGCCCGCCGGGCCAGGGCCACGTGGTTGCGCAGCTCGACCGGACGGTGCTGCTCCACCACCACGTCGATGGGCCCGCGAACCGATCCGATCCAGGCACCGAGCTCATCGGCGTTGGACACGGTGGCCGACAGGCACACCAGGGTCACCGACGTGGGCAGGACGATGATGATCTCCTCCCACACCGAGCCCCGGTACGGGTCCTGGAGGAAGTGCACCTCGTCCAGCACGACGAGGCCCAGTCCCGCCAGTGCCTCCGAACGGGCGAAGAGCATGTTGCGCAGCACCTCGGTGGTCATGACCACCACCGGTGCCTCGGCGCCATAGGAAACGTCGCCGGTGAGCAGGCCAACCTGTTCGGTGCCGTAGACGCTGCTCAGTTCGCCGAACTTCTGGTTGGACAGCGCCTTGAGCGGCGTGGTGTAGAAGGCCCGGGCCCCGAGGCTTCGCGCCCGGGCCACGGCGTAGTCGGCCACCACCGTCTTCCCCGAGCCCGTCGGTGCCGAGACCAGCACCGACCGGCCGCCGTCGAGCGCGTCGAAGGCGGACTCCTGGAAGGCGTCGGGAAGGAACCCGAGCCGTCCCAGCACCGCGGCGCGTACAGCGGCCGCCCGGTCGTCGGCCTCCGGCACGGAAAGCAGAACGACGCCCGGCTCAGCGCCGCAGCAGCTTCCCCACCACGATGGAGAGCTCGTAGAAGAGATACAGCGGCACGGCCAGGGCCAGCATCGAGAACGGATCTCCGCTCGGGGTGATCACGGCGGCCACGATCACGAGGATGACGATGGCCCAGCGCCGGAAAGACGACAGCCGCTGGGGCGAGAGCACGCCGGCCAGCTGCAGGCCCACCAGGACCACCGGGAACTCGAAGGTGAAGCCGAACACGGCGATGATGGCCACCACCAGCGACAGGTAGCGATCAGGATCGTAGATCTGGTGCAGGCTCGGCCCGCCGATCGAACCAAGCCAGGCCAGCGCGTGGGGGAAGATCACGTAGGCCACCGCTCCCCCGGCGCAGAACAGGACGACGGAGCAGGCCACGAAGGGCACGGCGTAGCGCTTCTCGTGCGAGTGCAGTCCGGGGGTGACGAAGCGCCACAGCTCCCACAAGAACACCGGCGAGGCCAGCACGAGCCCCCCGTAGGCGGCGATCTCCACCCGCAGCGAGAGCGGGTCGAGGGGGCTCGTGACATACAGCGAGCACTGCGGAGCCACCCGGCAGTACGGGGCCTTCAGGAAGCTGAGGATGTGAGGATAGAAGACGAAGCACACCACGCCCGCCGCGGCGTAGACGACGACGGCCACCACCACGCGGCGCCGTAGCTCGGTCAGGTGCTCGACCAGGGTCATGGACTGCGGCGACGGTCGGGCCTGTCGCCGCGGCAACCGGAGGCGCAGTGCCACAGCCGGCTCCGTCAGTTCATGCTCGGGTCGTCGGGCACCGGCAGCGCCGATTCAGCCGTGGCACCCGCCGAGGGGGACAGCCATCCCGTGCCGCCGTGCCCGGAGCCGTTGCCCGTAGTCGGCGGGCCGCGCCGCCCCGTGCCGTCGTCGCTGTGCACGACGGGGGGAGCGTCGTCCGCGCCGCGTTCGTGCTCGTCGGCCAGCCGGTCGAGAAAGCTCAGCGGGGAGCGCACGGCCTGGGTGAGCTCGTGGGTGGGGGGCAGATCGGGGAAGACGCCACGCACCTCGCTCTCGAGACGGGCCCGCCACCGGCGCAGGTCCCCCCACAAGGCGCCCATCTGGCGGGCGACCCCCGGGAGCTTCTCGGGACCGAGCACCACCAGGGCCACCACCAGGATGACGAGGATCTTGGCCGGGCTGAGCGACAACATGCGGCCCCGAGTCTACGACCGCCCCGAATCGTCCCCGGTTCTAGAAGAAACGGATGGAGGAGACGGGCCAGATCCGCATCACGACCCGTCCCACGATGTCCGAGCGTGGCACCAGCCCGAAGTACCGGCTGTCGTCGGAGTCCGTCCGGTTGTCGCCCAGCACGTAGAACTCGTTGGCCGGGATGAAGGTGCGCCTGATGGGCGGGCCCAGCTGGGTGCCGGGGACCGGCTCGGGGACGAGCACCACGTTGTTGCCGGTGTCCGGCCCTTGCACGTAGACGTTGCCGTTGCTCGACCAGATGGTCTCTTGCGGCAATCCCACCACCCGCTTGACGAGGTCCTGGATGTTCGAAGACGCCGGCTCGCCGGGAGGCCGGCCGAACACGATGATGTCGCCACGGTGCACGGCATGCAGGTGATAGCTCAGCTTGTCCACCAGGATGCGATCCCCCACCATGAGGGTGGGCTCCATGGACTGCGAGGGGATGAAGAAGGTCTGGATGACGAAGGCCCGCACCACGAGGGCCACCGCCAAGGCGACGGCCAGCACCATGGCCCACTCGACGACCCATCGCCACCTCCGGCTGCCGCCGGACGCCCGTTGGGGCGGCTGTTCGGTGCGCTTCGGCTCTTCGGCCGGAGCCGACGCCGGGGTGGGCGCCCCGATGTCCCACACGCCCGTCCCGCCGCTCCCGGCGGACGCGGCAAAGCGAGGGGTCTCACGCTGCCAGGGGTCGGCCACCTCGGAGGGCTCGGAGTCCACGAGCCTCTCACGCTACCCCAGCCGCCACCGATAGCGGCTTCGCCATGCGGCGGTCACAGGCTGGCGATCAGCTTCTCCACGCGCTCGTCGTGCGATCGGAAGGGATCCTTCAGCAACACCGTCCGCTGGGCCTGGTCGTTCAACTTGAGGTGCACCCAGTCGACGGTGAAGTCGCGTCGGCGCTCTTTGGCCCGGCGGATGAACTCGCCACGCAGCCGGGCCCTGGTGGTTCCCGGTGGACGGTTGACGGCATCGTTGATCGATTCCTCGTCGATGGTGCGATCCATGCGATCGCGCGCCTCGAGCCGGTAGTACAACCCTCGCTGCCGGTTGACGTCGTGGTACTGGAGGTCGAGCAGCGCCACGCGAGGATGGCCAAGCGGTAAGCCGTGACGCTCCCGGTAGGCGTCGATGAGCCGGTGTTTGGCCACCCAGTCGCACTCGCGCTCGAGGCTCATGGGGTCGGACTCGAGTCCCTTCAGGCAGTGCTCCCACATGTCCAGTGCACGGTCCTCCTGCGGTGACAGGCCGTGGGTATCGCGATATCGCAGGGCACGGGTGAGGTACTCAGACTGCACGTCCAGGGCGGAAACCTCGCGGCCGTTGGCCAGTCGCACCTTGCGCCGGCAGGTGAGGTCATGGCTGATCTCGCGGATGGCCCGGATGGGATTCTCCAAGGTGAGGTCGCGCAGCACCGTGCCCGGGTCCTCGAGCATCCGCAGCAGGATGCTGGTCGCCCCCACCTTCAGGTAGGTGGCGTACTCGCTCATGTTCGAGTCGCCCACGATGACGTGCAGCCGGCGGAACCGCTCGGCATCGGCGTGGGGTTCATCGCGGGTGTTGATGATGGGGCGGCTGCGGGTGGTGGCCGAGGAGACGCCTTCCCAGATGTGCTCGGCCCGCTGTGACAGGCAGAACACCGCCCCGCGCGCCGTCTGCAGCACCTTGCCGGCGCCGGCATAGATCTGCCGGCTCACCAGGAACGGGATGAGCACCTCGGTGTAGTGGGCGAAGTCGTCACGGCGGCTGGTGAGATAGTTCTCGTGGCAGCCGTAGGAATTGCCCGCCGAGTCGGTGTTGTTCTTGAACAGGTAGATGACCCCGCGGATGCCCTCCTCCCGCAGCCGGGCCTCGGCTCCGGTCACCAGATGGTCGAGGATGCGCTCCCCCGCCTTGTCGTGGGCCACCAGGTCGGTGATGACGTCGCACTCGGGAGTGGCGTACTCCGGGTGGCTGCCCACGTCCAGGTACAGCCGGGCGCCGTTCTCCAGGAACACATTCGAGGAGCGGCCCCAGCTCACCACCCGGCGGAACAGGTACCGGGCCACCTCGTCGGGACTCAAACGGCGCTGGCCCCGCAGCGTGCAGGTGACCCCGTACTCGTTCTCCAACCCGAAGATACGCCGGTCCACCGCCTCCCACGGTAATGCCGCCGCCTCTCGATGCGGCGGTCTCCCCGAAACCGGGCCGGTTCGGGGCGCCGGTCCGGCGGCAGTCGCGTGTGTCCGGCCGGCCCGCTCAGACCGACAGGGCCTTCACCCCGCGGAGCACCTCGGGACCGCCGAGGCGGATTCCCGCCGACACCAGGAACCGTCCCGTACGCCGTACCACCCTGGGACGGCGGGTTCTGCGACCCCGGCGCGGGGCGGTGGCGGCCCGCCGGGCCAGCTCGGCCTGGCGCTCGTGTACCAGCTCCTCCAGCAATCCCATCGACATTCCGGCCATGCCGAGATCTTACCCTCGGCCCTTGACAAATACAACAATATCTTGATATAGGTAGACAACTATGCCAGTGATCGACGGCCGGTCCTCCCCCGGCGAGCCCACGGTGCGGGTCGAACCCTCGCTGGCCGTGGAGCTCGAGTGGGTCATGGACAGCGCCATGCACCCCGACTGGCAGGCCGAGCACCCGGACCTCGACGACATCTACCACCGCCACCCTGCGCTCACGGCCGACCTCAAAGGGCTGTGGGGCCCGGATCGGGCCACGAGCTGTGGCGGGTTCCTCGAGCTCACGGTGCTGGCCGAGCTGGCCGGCCAGCTCTTCACCACCGACGCCGGCGCCCTGTTCGACGCCCTGCCCGAGGCCATGGCGCACGCCCCGAGCGACGCGGCGCGCCTCCCGCTGCGCTCCGAGACCGACGAGGACCGCGCCGCGGTGTGGAGCCGTCTGGCCGGGTTGCGCCGGTCCAAGGCCAGCCGTGCGCGCTATCTGGAGGTGGCCCGCCACAGCTGGGAGGCGGCAGCCGGCGCGTGGGACGAACGGGGCCGGGCCAGCGTAGAGCGCGCCGTGGCCGCCCAGCGCCGGCGGCTGCAGGCCGGGGTCCACTGGACCCAGCTCGGCGGTGTCTCTCACTGCTTCAGCACGCGGCTGCCCGAGGTGGTGGCCGAGGTAGGCCCCGGTGCCGAGGTGGCGCTGGTGCCGAGCTACTTCGCCCACAAGGGGCTGTGGGTGGACGTGAAGAAGCTGGTCATGGCCAGCGTGCGCAGCGAACCGCTGACGTCGGACAGCCGGGCCCGCACCGCGGGGCTGGCCAGACAGCTCAAGACCATCTCCGATCCGACCAGGCTGGCCATCTTGGACCGCCTGCGCAGGTCCCCGGCCTCGGTGACCGAACTGGCGGGGACGCTGGCCCTGGCGCAGCCCACCGTGTCCAACCACGTGAAGCTGCTGCGCGACGCCGGACTGCTGGTCGAGGTGCGACAGGGTCGCAGCCGCCGCTTGACCGTGCGGTCGGAGACGCTCGACCTGCTCCTCGGCCAGCTGCAGGAGCTGCTGGCCCTGCCGAAGGCACCAGACGGGGCGGCCCCGGCCTCCTGACCTCAGCCGGGCTGCAGACGCCGGGCCAGCTCCTCGTCCTCGATGCGCCGGAACGTCCGCCGTCCGTTGGCCTGCGCCAGCACCGCCACCTCCAGGTCCGCAGGGGAAAGCACCCGGTCGGGCCCCGCCAGCGCCGCCACCGCGGCGCGCAGCGCGTGGTCGAGGTCCCACGCCTGTTCGAATGTCTCGGCGAAGCGCGCCGAGACGGTGTCGGTCTCGCCTCCCAGCACGGCGAAGCGGTCCTCGTCGGTGACCGTGCCGTCGTAGGAGATGTGGTACAGCTGGTCCTCGGCGCCGGCCTCGCCGAGCTCCGCCACGAGGATCTCCACCTCGAGCGGCTTCATCTCGTGGGTGAAGACGTTGCCGAGGTACTGGGCGTACAGGTTGGCCAACGACCGGGCGTCCACGTCCTCGCGGCTGTAGGCGAAGCCCTTGGTGTCGGCGTGGCGCACACCGGCCACGCGCAGCTGATCGAACTCGTTGTACTTCCCCACCCCGGCGAAGGCGATCCGGTCGTAGATCTCGCTGACCTTGTGCAGCGTGCGCGAAGGGTTCTCGGCCACGATGAGGATGCCGCCGTCGTAGACGCTCGCCACCAGGGACCGTCCCCGGGCGATGCCCTTCTGGGCGTACTCGGCCCGGTCCTTCATCACCTGCTCGGGGGCCACGTAGAACGGCATGGTCATCGGCGACCACCCCCCTGTGGCTGCTCCAGCAGCGAGGCGAAGCGCTCGGCCACTTCCTCGTCGGTCACCCGCTCGTAGCCGGAAGCGGTGACGGTGGCCACCAGCGGAAAGATGCCGCGCACCACGTCGGGCCCGCCGGTGGCCGAGTCCTCGTCGGCCGCCTCGTACAGGGCCCGCACCGCCAGCTCGATGGCCTCGTCGCGCCCCATGTCCGGCCGCCACGAGAGCTTGATGGTGCTCCGGGCGTCGCGCCCTCCCGATCCGGTGGCCCCGTGGTCGGTCTCCTCGTAGTGACCGCCGGTCACGTCGTAGGTGAAGATCCGCCCCGCCCCCCGGCGCAGGTCGTAGCCGGCGTACAGCGGGACCACGGCCAGGCCCTGCATGGCCATGGGCAGGTGCTCGCGGACCATCTGTCCCAGCTGGTTGGCCTTGCCCTCGAGGCTCAGCGCCACCCCTTCGACCTTCTCGTAGTGCTCGAGCTGGGTCTGGAACAGCTTCACCATCTCGATGGCCGGCCCGGCCGCCCCGGCGATGGCCACCGCCGAGTACCTGTCGGCCGGGAACACCTTCTCGATGCCGCGATGGGCGATCAGGTTGCCCTCGGTGGCGCGGCGGTCGCCCGCCATGACCACACCCTCGGCGTAGCGCAAGGTGGCCACCGTGGTGCCGTGGCGCACCGGCAAGCCGCCGGCGGCGGGGTCGGCGTCCTTCGGCCGGAGCTGGTCATTGCGGCGGACGAGGGCGGCGAAACTGGGGCCCGGGTCGTCCCCGGGCGGGAAGAGCGGGAGACCCACCCGGCTACTCGCCGCCCTTCTGCACGTAGTTGCGGACGAACTCCTCGGCGTTCTCCTCGAGGACCTCGTCGATCTCGTCCAGCAGGTCATCGAGCTCCGCCTTCAGCTTCTCGCCCTGGCCCGCCGCCGGCGCCTCGGTCTCCTCGGGGACCGTGTCCTCGCGCGGCGTCGTCTGGGGACGACGCTTCAATTCCCGTTCTGCCATCTCGACCCTCTTTTACCCGCTCAGCCGAGCCAACAGCTCGCCGGGCGACCCACTTTGCGCAAGCAGCTCGTCCACGTGGTCGGCTGTCCCGCGTAGCGGGTCCATCATAGGG
>DATHCF010000277.1:0-3049 GCA_035319705.1 Acidimicrobiales bacterium
CTCGGCGACGACCCGACCTTCGTGAACAACTTCGCCTCGTGGATCGACTCGCACGACGTCGAGTACGCCGACTACTTCGACTTCAACTCCGGCGGGGACTCCGTGCTCACCGACTTCCCGAACTCCCTGGCTGCCTTCCAGGCGGACTTCGGTACGTCGTCGAGCTCGACCACGTCCACCAGCACCACCTCGACCAGCACCACCTCGACCAGCACGACGACCACCACGTCGACCAGCACCACCACGACCACGACCACGACCACGACGACCGTTCCGCCGAAGGCCACCGCAGTGGCGCCGGCGGCGCCGACGAACCTGTCGGGCAGCGCCAGCGGCCAGACCGTGTCGTTGACCTGGACCAATCCTTCCGGGGCGCAGACCGACATCGTCTACCGCGACGGATCCGAGATCGCGTCGATGGCGGCGGCGGGCAGCTACACGGATTCCGGCGTGGCCCCGGGCACCCACAGCTATCAGGTGGCGGCGTCCGACTCCGCCGGAACGAGCCCGGAGAGCGCCGCGGTGTCGGTGACCGTCGCTGCCGCCGCCCCGGGCCAGGTGACCGGCCTGCGGGCCGTGGTGCGCGGGAGCACGGTGACCCTGTCGTGGACCAACCCGGCCAACACGCAGGGAGACGACATCTACGAGAACGGCAACGAGATCGCCTGGCCCGGTTGGCCGAACCCGGTTGTCACGAGCTATCAGGTGACGGGCTTGGCCAACGGCAAGTACTCGTTCGCCGTGGCTGCGTACGACGGGGCGGGACTCGGCCCCGACAGCACCACGGTGACCGTGTTCGTCGGCGGTCTCAGCTGGATGGGGATCATCAACTTGAGTGTTTGACGGCGCCGGTTGGCGGCCGAGAACGATTTTCGGCTCGGCGACGGCACTTGTAACGTTGCCGCGTGTCGAAGAGGGCGGCCCTGGCGCCGACGTCCGGCGTGGTGGAAGCCGGATCGTCGGCCACCGGCAGCACGCAATCCCACTCCCGCAGTTGGTGGGACGTCCATCTCGACCTGGTCGTGCTGATCACCGCTTCGGTCGTTCTCGCCCTTCCGTTCATCGTGCTGTCACACGTAAACACGATCGACGGGCCTGCGCACGTCCTCGGAGGCCGGCTGCTGCAGAGCCTTCACGACGTGCCCGTGGTGCGCCGCTACTACCACTTCACCTTGGCGGTGCCGAATGTCCTCGTGCCGTTGCTCCTTGCCGCGGCGATGGTGGTGCTCTCGCCGACGTGGGCGGAGAAGGTGGTGGTGGCCCTCTACGTCGTCGCCTTTCCCCTTGCCGTCCGTTTTGCCATCCGCTCGGTAAACCGAGAAGCCGGGTGGCTGGCGCTGATCGGCCTGCCCCTGGTGGTGAGTTACCTGCTGCTGTTCGGCTTCTACGATTTCTCCTACGCCATGGTGGGGGCGTTCGTCGCCATCGGGCTGGCCGTCCGCTTCCGGGGGAACTGGTCGCTCCTTCGGGTGATGGCCCTGGCGCTGGTCCTCGTGCTGACCTATGGAGCTCATGTCGTCCCCGCCGTCATGGCGGTCGTCGTCATCGGCACGCTGACCGTGGTCGACGCCCTCAGCGCCTGGCGCCGTCGGGGTGCCGCATCCGGGGAGGGTGCCGTATCGCGGGACAGTGTGGGACGCGTCGTCCTCCCACCGCTTCTCGCCTCCCTGCCCACGGCGGCCTTGACGGCTGCCTTCGTCGCCTCCGGCAGTGCCGGCGGCCTCGAGACACAGCGCAAGAGCTTCACGACCCTCGTCGCCGGACTGGCCACCTTGACCCTGCCGACGGTCACCTACTCGGATGTCGAGATCGTCGGGGCGGTGGCCGTCGTCGTGATCCTGTTGGTGCTGTGCGTGGTGGCGCTCTTCGACCTGCGGATGCGTCAGACTTCGACGCTCACCGTCGGCCTCCTTGTCGCCACCCTCGTTTGCGTGGTGGTGTACTTCGCCGCACCCGATGACGTCGGAGCCGGGAGCTACCTGAACGACCGGATCTGCCTGTTCCCCCCTTTGGTCCTCCTTCTGGCGCTGGCTTCGGCCCCGGTGCGGGCACGCGCCTGGCGTGTTGCGGGAACCATCGGGTTGGTGGCGGCACTGGTAGCCGCCGCCGCCCGCCTGCCGACGCAGGTTCACTACGACCACCTCGTGTCCGAGTACCTGACCGTGGAGAGGGCCATTCCACCTGGGGTGACGTTGTTGGCCGTGCGCTACTCCGTCTTCAGCCCTCCCGTCGGGAGCCGCCGCTACAAACAGTTGGATCCGCTGGCGCACGAGGCGAGCCGGGTCGCGGCCGACAGAGGCGACATCGACCTCGCCGATTTCGAGGCACTGGTGTCGTTCTTCCCCGACCAGTTCCGGCCGGGTGTGAAGCAGCTGGTCACCCGGGACCTCTACAGCTCGGAGGTGGTCCCGCCCCGGGTCGAACTCGCGCAGTACAACCAGGCTTCCGGCCGGCCGGTGCAATACGTGCTCATCGTGGGGTTGAAGGGTGCGACCGAGCAGGTGCGTGACAGTCCCGACACCCTGGCGCTCGAGCAGGTCCTGGCCGCCCACTACCAGCGGGTCCTGGTCACGCGGCCCACGGGCTTGGTGACCCTCTACCGCTATCGCTCCTAGGGGCCTTCTCGATGCCGGTCTCGGCATCGGAGGCCGCCGGTGGCCCCGCCGGCCGGGGAGGCGGGACCGGACTTTGGTGCAAAGTCCCAGGCCGGCCAGGCCGGAAGTAAGCTGACACGAAAGTCAGCAAACGCGTGGGCTGGTCGACGAACCCGGTGGCGGGTCGCCCCATGCGCTGGCCGAGGAGGTGTGATGGCTCGTCAGTACCGGCTGATCTCGGCCGACGGGCACGTGGTGGAGCCGCCCGACATGTGGGCCAAGTACCTGCCCAAGAAATTCCAGGAGCGGGCGCCCAAGCTGGTGAAGGACCCGAAGGGCGGCGACGCCTGGGAGCTGGTGCCGGGAACGTCCCCCATGCCGCTTGGCCTGGTGACCAACGCCGGCCAGTACGGCAAGCGCTACGAGGACCTCGAGTGGTACGGGTCGACCTACGA
>DATHCF010000278.1:0-6502 GCA_035319705.1 Acidimicrobiales bacterium
GCGGAGCGGTGGCCCACCCAGGTACAGTGCGGCCGTCGCTCGGGCAGGGAGAGGGTATGTCGTGGCTTGACGATCTCGGAGACATGGTCCACCGCGCCGATGAAAGGGACGCGCAAGCCGAAGCCGAGGATCAGGCGCGACGCCAACGCCTCGCGGCCGCGTTCGAGGAGAACCGGAAGCACCTGGACGAAGTCGTGCGTCCGGTACTGGAAGCGGCCGCACAAAAGCTGGGCAGCTCCGGACGTACTGCCCGAGTGGTCAATCCTGGTACCACCGACGGGGCTCTCGGCGAGGTCGTGAAGCAGTCGTTGGTCCTCCCGGCGTCGAGCAGCACCGCCCGCGATCATTCGCTCGACTTCTCTGCCAGCAAGAACAGCGAGACGATCCAGGTCGGATCAGACGTGGCGACGCGGGAAACGGTTTCCCGCGTCGAGCTCGATGCAGAAGCGGTCCAACGTCGGGTGATCGAATTCGTCAAGGACGCGTTCGAGGCTAGCTGGTAGGGGTCCTTCGGCCGGCTGCTCGCGCCTCTCGAGCCACCCGTCTCGCCTCCTGGATCGGCACCGGTGTCCTGGCGCCCTCGGTGGAGGCGACGAGCACGAGATCTGCCGCCGTCTCCGCTGTCGTACGCCAGCCTGCATGAGCCAGGACCGGTCGGGCGTGGGTTCTCGTGGTGACCCAGTACCCGACCACCTCGTCGTCGAGGAAGACGGCGCTTCGTTCGCCCCGAACCGACTCGGGGAGCTCACCGTGGGCGAGCAGGGAGCGGTGGGTCACCCCCACGGTCGGGAGGCCGAGCGCCGCCCCCAGATGCACAGCCAGGCCGGCGCGACGTGGGTGGTCGAGGCCAGTGGCGTCGACGAGGAGGACGTCGGGCGGAGTGGGCAACGAGCGGACCGCTTCGTCGAGGAGTCTGCCCTGTCGCAGGGCGAGGAGGCCCGGGGAGTACGACGGCGAGACGACGCCACTCACCACCGTCTGGGCATCCACGTCCTGCGCCTGGCGGGGCAGCCCCGACTGTCTCCGTAGCGCACGGTCTGCGCTGCGGGGGTTTTCCCCCTGCGCCCGCCAGACGACAGCCGCTGCCCAGGCCCGTTCGCCCTCGGGCGTCAGGTCGGCAAAGGCGACGAAACAGCCGCCGACCGCGGCGGGACCGGTCGCTTGCCAGAGCGACGAAGTGACCGCACTCGCTCGAAGGCCGGCAATCGTGCGCTGGAGTTGGATGAGATCCTCTTCGGCGTCCGGCCACGGATCGCGAAGCGGGCCGATCAAGGACGCACCTCATCTCCCTCGGCGCTGCATGATCCACTGGTAGGGGACCGGGAAGAGAACACGGGCCCCGATGGCCAGCAGAGGCAGCCGGGAGGCGTTGATGTCGACGCGCCTCCCTCCCATCCGGCGCAATACCAGGTCGGCGACCTGCTCCTCACTGCGCCGAACCAATCTCGGGGGCAGACCGCCGCCGTCCTGCAAGCCGGAAAGCCCCATGGCCGTCGGCACCCAAGCGGGGTACAGGGCGTGGACGCGCACGCCGCGGCCTGCCACCTCGAGCGCCACCGACTCGCTGAACACCGCGACGGCCGCTTTGGACGCGGCATAGGCCGAATGCCCGGGCTCGGGCGCTCGAGCAGCATCCGAGGCGACGTTGACGATGATCCCGGATCGCCGCGCCAGCATGCCGGGAAGCACCGACAGCGTCCCGGTGACGACGGCGAAGAAGTTGACGTCGAACATCGAGCGGTAATCGCCGACCGTGGCCCCGTCGGCAGACGTCAGGCTCTCGACGCCGGCGTTGTTGACCATGATGTCGACGCGTCGGTGCTCTGTCTCGATCTCGTGCAAGATCCGTCCGAACTGCTCGGAGTCGGAGATGTCACAGACTCGGCTCGAGAAGGCGCCCGAGCGGCTACGTATCTGGTGCTCGAGCTCGGTCAGGAGCCCGCCCCGCCGGGCAATGCCGACAACGGTGGCACCCCGGTCGGCCATGGTGAGGGCGAGGCACCTGCCGATGCCGGACGACGCACCGGTGAGGACCGCCACCGACCCCTCGAGTCGAGCCTCGCCTCGTGAAGCCTGGGCCATGCCCAATGATGCCGTGGTCGTAGGGATCTCCCGATACCGCTGCCGAAGAGAGGGGACGCTACGCTCCGCCACTCGCCGGACCCACGAGGACGAAGGCCTGGGTTGCGCTCCGGTTCTGCCGGACGCCCTGGCGGCCATGGAGCAAGCCGAGGACGCCGAGCGACTCCGCGCCATCATCGAGCGGGTCCTCCTGGCTGACCGAGCGACCAAGGAAAGGGCGTCATGAGCACGACCCGGTCGCAGCTCTATCGATTCGCACGAGACCTGGGCAACATCGAGGCCGTGGAGCACGGGTACAGGCGGGGCGGCTTGTCAGGCGGCGCCGAGGGCTTGGCCGAGCGCCAGGTCCGCCGGGCCATCTACCGACAGGGCAATCGCCAGATCAACCATTTCGTCCGCGCCATCGGCCTCGGACCCCGACGGCGCTGACGGCTCGAGGGCGGTCGTCCTCCAGCAGGGCCACGAGGCCCCTCACGCATCGCCTAACGCGTCGCCAGAGGACGCACATATGTTCGCCTTCGGAGGGCCAACCCGGCTGCACGCTGTCCCAGGACGCTCCGCAAGCCTCATTCACACACGCGACGTGGTGATTCCGTCGTGCTTTGTGACCAAAGGCCCTACTCACACACTCTACGAGAACAAATCCTTACGAAGCGTGAGAAGTTAGCCCCGACCCCGTTATGGGGGGAGCGTTCGAAACGGAGCGCGGCGGGCTGGAGGAGGGACGGGGGGCATGGGACTCAACTGGGCGGTGGCCGTAGAGCCCGGGGGAGCGCAGACGGTGACGACGGGCACTCCGGGGATCCGGGGGGCGCGTGCGTTGCCGATGCGGATCGTGGCGGCAGCAGGGGCCCTGGCCCTCTGCGTCTCCGTGGCCGGGGCCGTGCGGCCCGCCACGGGACCGAGCGGCCACAGCTCGAACGTGGTCGTCGAGGGCATCCCGGGGGCGTTGGGTGCGGTGGAGCACGCCGTGTCCGCCGTCGGCGGCGTGGTGCACGAGACGTTGAAGATCATCAACGGCGTGGAGGCCTCGATCCCCGGATCGGGCATCGCCCTGCTCAAATCCGATCCGGCCGTGAAAAGCGTCACGGCTGATGCGCCGGTGCACCTGTTCAGCTTGCCGTCCGACTACGCGGCGGCGACGGATGGGTACTCGCTCTACAACGTGACCCAGCAGACCGGTGCGCAGGCGTACTGGGCTGACGGCTACACGGGCCAGGGTGTCGGCGTCGCTCTCGTGGACTCCGGCGTCTCGCCCGTGGAGGGCCTCACCTCGGGGAACGTCGTCTACGGCCCGGACCTCTCCTTCGACTCGCAGAATGCCAACCTGGCCGACCTCGACTCCTACGGGCACGGCACCGCTATGGCCGGCATAATCGCCGGGCGTGACTCGGACGCCACGGCGCCCTACACGGGGGACCCGTCGGACTTCCTGGGAATGGCTCCTGATTCGCACATCGTGTCCGTCAAGGTCGCCGACACCTATGGCGACACCGATGTCAGCCAGCTGATCGCCGCCATCGACTGGGTCGTGCAGAACGCCAGTGACCCCGGGCTCAACATCCGGGTCCTGAACCTCTCACTGGGCCTGCCGGTGGAGGATCCCTACGTGATCGACCCGTTGGCCTACGCGGCCGAGCAGGCCTGGGACCACGGAATCGTGGTGGTCGTGGCCGCCGGGAACACCGGTGGAGGCGCAGAGGCCGGGCTCAGCGACCCCGGCTACGACCCCGAGCTGATCTCGGTCGGTGCTGCGAACACCAACGGATCCACCGACATGAGCGGCTACTCGGTGGCGCCGTTCTCGTCCGTGCAGGGATCGTCACGCATGGACGACACGCCGCCGAGCCTGGTGGCGCCGGGCATGCACGTCGCCACGCTGCGCGACCCCGGCTCCTACATCGACGACACCATCGGCCAGGCCGGCATCGTCGACTCCCGGCTGATCCGTGGTTCGGGAACCTCGGAGGCTTCGGCCGTCGTGGCCGGCGCCGCCGCCCTGGTGCTCTCCCAATACCCCGACGCCACACCCGACCAGGTGAAGCAGATTCTCACCAGCTCGGCTTACAGTATTCCGGGGGTGAGCAGCTCGGCCCAGGGAAGCGGCGAGCTCGACCTGTCACAGGCAGTGTCGACGCCGCTCACCGACGCCAGCCAGGCGCCGACCAATTCCAACGGTTCCGGATCGCTCCAAGCCGACCGGGGCGACTACTCGCTCACCAACTCGGCCGGCCAGACGATGACCGGCAACGAGGACATCTTCGGGGCGCCGGTCAACACCCGCCAGCTGGCCAGGGCCGAGGCCTCGGGCTCGGCCTGGACCGGAGGGGTGTTCAACGGCAACACCTGGACGGGCACGGGGATGAGCCAGCTGCCCTTGCTCGGGTTGGTCTGGAACGGCGTCACCTGGTCGGACCAGGACTGGACGACGAATTCCACCAACACCTTCTCGAACGGAGCCTGGACCGGCACCTGGACGGGCACCTCGTTCGCCACGAGCGCCCTGGCCGCGCACACCTGGTCCGGGAGCACCTGGTCCGGGAGCACCTGGTCCGGGAGCACCTGGTCCGGGAGCACCTGGTCCGGGAGCACCTGGTCCAGCAGCACCTGGTCCAGCAGCACCTGGTCCAGCAGCACCTGGTCGAGCAGCACCTGGTCGAGCAGCACCTGGTCGAGCAGCACCTGGTCGAGCAGCACCTGGTCATGAGCCGGTCGGCGAGCGGGCTCATGGCTCCGGTGGATCGGCTCCGACGGTGAGCCATCGAGGCTGGCCCGTGTGGGCCCTCAACGTCGTGGTGGCGGCCTTGGCAGCGCTCTTCTACGTCACCTCGGTGCGCCACCTGCACGCTTTTGCCGGGCGCGCCTTGAGCATCGACTGGCCGGTGCTGGCCATCCTCTTCGCCCTGTCGGAGGTGATGGTCGTCCACCTCCATTTCAGGTCCGAGGCGCACTCCATCTCCGTGAGCGAGCTCCCGCTCGTGCTCGGCCTGTTCTTCGCCACACCGTCGGGACTGGTGCTGGCCCAGGTGGCCGGGGCACTGATCGCCCTCGTGCTGGTGAGGCGGCAGAAGCCGGCGAAGCTGGCCTTCAACCTGGCCAATCTCAGCCTGCAGTGCGTGATCGCCCTGATCGTCTTCCACTGGCTGCTGGGTGCTGCACACAGCCCGGACAGTGCCCTCGGTTGGGGGGCGGCCATCGCCGCCACCGCCACCTCGTCCGGCGTCGGCATCGCCGCCATCGTGGCGGCCATCGTCATCTCCCAGCGGCAGATCCCCGCTCGCACGGTGCGGACCTTCGCCATGGGCCTGGCGGCGACCTTCACCACCACGAACCTGGGCGTGGTCGCCGCCGTTGCCGTGTCGGACGGCCGGTACCTCGGTGGCCCACTTCTGATCATGGCCGCGGTCCTCGTCCTCGCCTACCGTGCGTACGGCGGTGAGCGCGCCCGGCGGGACAGCCTGGAGTTCCTCTACCAGGCGTCCCAGGTGACGCAGGGCACCGGTGACCTCGACGAGATCCTGGTCAGCCTGTTGGACCACGTCCGCGAGATGTTCCGCGCCGAGGCGGCCGAGCTCGTCATGTTCGGCGGCGAGGAGGACGGCGCCACGTTGCGGACCACGGTGGGGCTGACTGCCACACCTGAGGTCATGGTGGACACCGAGTCGGCCCTCACGCGCGTGGCCACCGAGCAGGCGGCGGCGAGCCAAGCCAGCATTGTGTCCGCCCTGCAAGCCGACCTGGGCGAGGACCGGTACCAGCTCGGGAACCTCATGGTCGCCCGCCTGGCCGACGACGATCGCCTCCTCGGCGCACTGGTGGCGGCCAGCCCGGCCGACTCGGTAAGCGCCTTCACCAAGGATCAGCTCCGCCTCTTCGAGACCCTGGCCAACCACGTGACGGTCACGCTGGTCAACGGCAAGCTCGAGCGGTCCATCGCCCAACTGCGCGAGCTCCAGCGTCAGCTCAGCCACAAGGCCTTCCACGACCCGTTGACGGGCCTGGCCAACCGGGCGCTGTTCCGGGCGCGGCTGCAGGACTCGCTGGACGCGCAGCGCGAGGGCGTGGCCGTGCTGTTCATCGACCTCGACGACTTCAAGACCATCAACGACACCTTGGGACATGCGGCGGGGGACCGTCTGCTCTCGGTGGTGGGCGGGCGCATCGACCAGTGCGCCAGGGCCGGGGACGTCGCCGCCCGGCTGGGCGGGGACGAGTTCGCCCTGCTCCTCCACGACGTGGCGGCGTACGGCGACGGTGCCAGCGCAGTGGCATCACGCATACTCACCAGTCTCCGGGTGCCCATCGTGGTGGACGGCCACCGGATCTCCACGCAGGCCAGCGTCGGCATCGCCCTCGTCGACCATTCCGGGGACGCAGAGCAGTTCATGAAGAACGCCGACATCGCCATGTACTCGGCCAA
>DATHCF010000279.1:0-7581 GCA_035319705.1 Acidimicrobiales bacterium
CGCTCGGGGGTGTGCGGGGCCGGCGTGCCGGTGTTCGGTGGCGTGGCGCTGGATCTGAACGGGCTGCACGGCATCGAGTCGGTCGACGACCGGTCGCTTCGGGCCGCGGTGCGCCCGGGCACCTTCGGCCCCGACCTCGAAGGCGACCTCGCCGGTCGGCGCCTCACCCTGGGGCACTGGCCGCAGTCGATGGCGCTTTCCACCGTGGGCGGGTGGATCGCCTGCCGCGGGGCCGGCCAGTACTCGACGCGCTACGGGAAGATCGAGGACATGGTTGTGGGCCTGGAGGTGGCGCTGGCCGACGGCCGGACGGTGCGCACCGGCTGTGCCGGCCCGCGCGCCGCGGTCGGGCCCGATCTCACCCAGCTGTTCGTGGGATCGGAGGGTGTGCTCGGGGTGGTGACCAGCGCCGTGCTGCGCCTGCATCCCGCCCCGCCCGACGAGACCCGGCGCGCCTACGGCTTCGCCGACTTCGAGAGCGGGCTGGAAGCGTGCCGGCGGGTGGTGCGCCGCGGGGCCACGCCGGCCGTGCTGCGCCTGTACGACGCGGTGGAGTCGCAGCGCAACTTCGACGTGCCGGGGCGCGCCCTGCTGGTGGTGCTCGACGAGGCCGACCCGCTGCTGCTCGCCGCCACCATGGAGGTGGTGCACGACGAGTGCCGGCAGTCCGGTGGCGAGCAGATGGACGCCGAACTGGTCGAGCGCTGGATGCAGCACCGCAACGACGTGTCGGCGCTGGCCCCGCTGTACGGCGGCGGCATCGTGGTGGACACCATGGAGGTGGCGGGGCCGTGGGCGGTGCTGCCCTCGCTGTACCGCCGCTGCGTCGAGGCGCTTCAAGCCGTGGCGGGCACGCTCGCCGCCTCCGCGCATCAGAGCCACGCCTATCCCGACGGCGCCTGTCTGTACTTCACCTTCGCCGGGCGCCGGCCCGACGACGAGGATGCAGGCGCCGCGCCGGCCGGCTTCGGCGCCGGCAGCTGGGCCGAGCGGTACTACGTGGCGTGTTGGGACGCGGTGATGGCGGTGGTCGAAGCCGACGGGGCCTCCATCAGCCACCACCACGGCATCGGCCTCAACCGGGCGCGCTTCATGCGCGGCGCCCTGGGCGAGGGTTTCGCCGTGCTCACGTCCTTGAAGCAGGCGCTCGATCCGCGCGGGATCCTGAACCCCGGCAAGCTCGGTCTGCCGTCGCCGTTCGGGGAGGTGCCTTGGCCTTGAGAGGGGTGGGGCCTTGATATGGGTGGAGCCGTGAGGACGCTGGTGGTGGACGTGGGCACCTCCGGGCTGCGCGCCGCGGTGGTGGAGGGCACCGGCGTGCACCACGTGCACAAGAAGGAGCTGCTGCCCTCCTCCCCCGCTCCGGGCTTCGTGGAGTTCGACCCGCTGTCCATGGCCGGCGCCGTGCTGGAGGTGGCCCGCGCCGCGCTGTCCGACGCCGCCGACGACGGCGGCGCGCCCGTCGGCGGGGTGGGCATCACCAACCAGCGCGCCTCCACCGTGGTGTGGGACCGCAAGACCGGTGAGCCGGTGGGGCCGGGGCTCGGATGGCAGGACCTGCGCACGGTGGGCACCTGTCTGGCCCTTCGTCAGCAGGGCCTGCGCTTCGCCCCCAACGAGTCGGCCACCAAGCTGGCCATGCTGCTCGACCTGGCCGACCCCGATCGCTCCCGCGACCTGTGCTTCGGCACCGTCGACAGCTGGGTGGCGTGGACCCTGTCGGAGGGGGCGCTGCACGTGACCGATCAGAGCAACGCCGGGGTGACCGGGTTGCTGCTGCGAGACGGCAGCGGCTGGGACCCGGCGGTGCTCGAGGCGCTGCGCATCCCCGCCCACGTCCTTCCCGAGATCGTCGACTCGAGCGGCGCCCTCGGCCCGGCCGGCGCGCTCCCCGGCGCGCCGGTCATCTGCGGCATGGCCGGCGACCAGCAGGCGTCGCTCGTGGGCCAGGGCTGCACCCTGCCCGGCCTGGCCAAGGCCACATTCGGCACCGGCGGGATGCTCGATGTGTGCGTGGGACCGACGCGCCCGTCCTTCGAGCGCCGCGGCGGCGCCGGCACCTTCCCCATCGCCGCCTGGCGGCGAAGCGGGCGCACCACCTGGGGCGTGGAGGGGGTCATGCTGTCGGCCGGCTCCTGCGTGGAATGGCTGCGCGACGACCTCGGCGTCATCACCGATGCGGCGCAGTCCGAGGAGCTGGCGGCGCGCTGTGCGGACACCGGCGACGCGTGGTTCGTCCCGGCCCTTTTGGGCCTCGGGACACCCGTGTGGGACTTCGGCGCCCGGGGGACGCTGCTCGGCATCACCCGCGGCACCGGCCGGCCCGAAGTGGTGCGGGCCGTGCTGGAGGGCATCGCCCATCGCGGCGCCGATCTGCTGGAGGCGGCCGAGTCCGACACCGGGCTGCACATGGACGGCCTGCGGGTGGACGGCGGCATGTCGGTGAACACGGTGTTCGTCCAGGCCCTGGCCGACGCCATCGGCCGGCCGGTGGAGGTGTCGCCGGTGGTCGAGGCCACCACGCTCGGCGCCGCCTTTCTGGCCGCGCTGGCGCTCGGCGCCTACGCCGACGAAGAAGAGCTGTCTCGCACGTGGCATCCGGCACGGGTGGTGGAGCCGAGGATCTCCGAGGCCCGGCGCTCCGCTCTGCGCACGAGATGGACCGAGGCGCGCCGCCGCTCGCAACGCACCGTTCCCGAGCTGTCGGATCTCGACTTCTGAAGCACGCCGGCCGGCAGCGCCGGCCGTCTCACGGGGCTACTCGGCCTGGCCGAAAGCCTTGATCTCCTCGCGCTCCTCGGCGGTGAGCTCGCGTGGCTGCTGGCCCAGTGCCACCTTCTCGCTCTGGACGTGGTGGCGGACCTCGTCCACCACCTCGGGGTTGGCCAGGGTGGTGATGTCGCCCACGTCGGTGAAGTTGGAGATCCCGGCGATCACCCGGCGCATGATCTTGCCGGAGCGGGTCTTCGGCATATCGGGGACGATCCACACGTTCTTCGGACGGGCGATCTTCCCGATCTCGGTGTCGATCACGTGGGCCACCTTCTCCTCGACGTCCTTGCTCGCCTGGTGGCCGGGCTTGAGCGAGACGTACATCTCGACCGCCCGCCCGCGCAGCTCGTCCACCACCGGCACGGCGGCCGCTTCCGCCACCTCGTCCACCATCAGGGCCGCCGACTCGAGCTCCTTGGTGCCGAGCCGGTGCCCGGCCACGTTGATCACGTCGTCCACCCGGCCCAGGATGCGGTAGTAACCGTCGGCCGCCTGGAGCGCACCGTCGTTGGCGAAGTACGGCCAGTCGCGCCAGTCCGTGCTGCTGCTGTCGCGGTTGTACTTGGCGTAGTAGGTGGCCACGAAGCGATCGGGGTCGCCCCAGATGGTCTGGAAGCCCCCGGGCCACGGGTTTCGGATGCAGATGTTGCCGGCCCGGCCGCTGCCGGGCTCGACGACGTTGCCCTCCTCGTCGAGGATCTCGGGGTAGATGCCGAGCGCCGCCGGGCCGCAGCTGCCCGGCTTCATCGGGTGCAACGCCGGCATGGTGCTGCCCATGAAACCGCCGGTCTCCGTCTGCCACCAGGTGTCGACGATGACCGCCTCACCCTTGCCCACCACGTCGTGGTACCAGCGCCACACGTCGGGCTCGATGGGCTCGCCCACCGTGGTCATGTGCTTGAAGTGGTAGTCGTACTTGGCCGGCTCGTCGGGACCGACCTTGCGCAGCATCCGGATGGTGGTGGGCGCGGTGTGGAAGATGTCGACGCCCAGCCGCTCGGCGATCCGCCACGGGCGGCCCGGGTCCGGGTAGGTCGGCACCCCTTCGTACATGACGCTCGTGGTCCCGAGCGACAACGGTCCGTAGACGATGTAGGAGTGCCCGGTGATCCAACCGATGTCGGCCGCGCACCAGTAGGTGTCCTCGGGATGGATGTCCTGGTAGTACTTGGACGTGCCGGTGACGTAGGCCAGATATCCGCCGGTCGAGTGCTGGCACCCCTTCGGGCGTCCCGTCGTGCCGCTCGAGTACATGATGAACAGCGGAGCCTCCGCCGGCATGGAGACGGGATCGACCGATTGGCCCCTGTAGTCGGCCATGACCTCGTCGACGAAGTAGTCCCGGCCCTCCACCATGGGGGTCTTCGAGGAGTACCGGCCCGGGTAACGGCGGAACACGAGCACCCTGTCGACATCCGTGCCCTCCTCCCGGGCCCGCTCCACCGCCTCGTCGGCCTTGACCTTGTGGTCGACCAGCTCCCCGTTGCGGTAGTAGCCGTCCATGGTCACGAGCACCCGGCTCTGGGAGTCGGCGATGCGCCCTCCGCAGGCGGCACCGGAGAACCCGCCGAAGACCTGCGAGTGGACGACCCCGAGCCGCGCACAGGCCAGCATGGCCACCGGTAGTTCGGGCACCATCGGGAGGTGGAAGGTCACCGGGTCCCCGGTCTGCAACCCGCAGAAGTCGCGCAGCAGGGCGGCGAACTCGTTGACCCGCCGGTGGAGCTCCTGATAGGTGACGGCCAAGGTCGGCTCGTCCTCGGGCTCGGGCACCCAGATGAGCGCGGCCTTGTTCCGGTCGCCGGTCAGGTGGCGGTCCACGCAGTTGTAGGAGGCGTTGAGCCGTCCGCCCACGAACCACTTCCAGAACGGTGGGTTCGAGGTGTCGAGGGTGGTGTGCCAGTACTGGTCCCACGACAGCAGATCGGCATACTCCCGGAAGCACTCGGGAAAGTGCTCGGAGGAGAAGCGCTCGAAGATGCCCGGATCCGATGCGTTGGCCTGTCCGATGAAGCGGGCGGACGGGAAGTAATAGCCCTCTTCTCGCCAGTGGACGGCGATCTCCGCCTCGGAGACCTGCTGGCCGCCCACATCCACCGACTCGACCGAGGGCTTCTCGACAGTGGACACGGAGGTGGATGATAAACCGCGGCGGCTCCGCCCTCAGGTGTCGTCCACCGTCACGTGGAGATGCGGCTGGCCGGCGTCGTAGAAGAGCCGGTCGGCCTGTCGTCGCACGCCCTCGGTGAGGCAGTGGGGGGACAGCAGGCCGCGGTGGTCGAGATGCAGCACCTCGGCGTCGTGCAGCAGCACAACGGCATCGGAAAGGAGCCGCCGGTGACAGCGCCACCACAGCGACTCGGCGCACATGACGGTGAGCACCTCGGTGGCCGCCTCCGCCAGCAGCTCCTCGAGCGACCGGGCGAAGGCCTCGTCGCCCATGTAGTCGGCGTAGCCCCGAAAGCCCGCCTGACGCAGGGCGGTGTGCGGCGACCCGGGGACTGTGGCGCGCCGTCCGCCGAGGCGAGGCTCCCATCGATAGGCGATGCCCGCTTGCGGCAGCCATCTCTCCATCTCGGCGCGCCCGAACTGCGGGTGGCGATGGCTCCCCGGAAAGCTGCGCACGTCCACCAGCCGCCCGATGCCGGCGCTGCGGCACAGCCCGGCCAGCTCCTCGGCGGCGAGCGTGCCGTGGCCGACCGTCAGAAGGCGCGCCATGCCGAGGTGTGCTCAGGCGGACAACGCCGATCGAGCCTCGTCGAAGGAGACGTGGCGTTCGAGCAAGGACCGGAAGGCCATGAGCTGGCGGGGCCTTCCGAAGCCGAGCGCGGCGGTCAGCCGGCCGCGCCTGCCGTACACGGCCACGAAGCGGCCGTCGCTCACCGCGCCGTCGACCACGGACAGCTCGTCGTCGGGCGAGGGGATGCCGAGCATCTGGATCTTGATCTCGTACTGGTCGGACCAGAAATAGGGCACCGGGCGATAGGCCTCGGCGTCCCGGCGGCCGGCCAGCAGGCTGTTCGCCGCGTGCATGCCCTGGTTGGCCGCGTTCTCCCAGTGCTCGACGCGCCGGTGATCGCCGAGATCCTCGTCGAACCACCGGGCCAGGTCGCCGGCCACCACGACGTGCTCGGCGGCGTGCAGGGTGGCGTCGGCCAACACCCCGTCGCGCAGTTCGAGCCCGGAGCCCTCGAGCCAATCGGTGGTGGGCGTGACCCCGATGCCGACGAGCACCACGTCGGCCGGCACCACCGTGCCGTCGGCCAGTTCCACGCCGCTCACCGTGCCGTGTGCATCGGTGCGCACCCCGGCCACGGCCACTGCGGTGCGCAGCTCGACACCGTGGGAGCGGTGAAGAGCGGCGCAGGCCTCGCCCATCTGCTCGCCGAGCACCCGCTCGAGTGGGACCGGCAGCGCCTCGAGCACCGTGACCTCCAGTCCCCGCCCGCGGCAGGTGGCGGCCACCTCCGACCCGATGAAGCCGGCGCCGATGACCACCAGGCGACAACGGGTGTCTTCGACGTCGCCGGCCAGGGCGAGGCAGTCGTCGAGGGTACGTAGCACGTGTACCCCGGCGACCGCCTCGGTGCCGGCCAGGGTCCGGGGGTGCGAGCCGGTGGCCAGGACGAGCCCGTCGAAACCGATGATGCGGCCGTCGTCGAGGGCGAGCGACCGGCCTTCCACGTCCAGCGACACCGCCCGGCGGCCGAGTACGAAATCGGCGCCGAGCGCCTCCAACTTGGGAGGGTCGCGCAGCACCACCCGGTCGATCCCCCACGTGCCGGCCAGGAACTGCTTCGACAGCGGCGGCCGGTCATAGGGCGGATGCGGCTCCTCCCCCACCAACGTGAGCGGGCCACGATGGCCGCCGGCCCGGAGGTTCTCTGCGGCCCGCAACCCGGCCAAACCGGCGCCCACCACGACGACGGCGCTGTCGGGCGCGAGGGACACGAGTCAGTCTGATTCCGGCACGGGCGTGCGCCCGGTCAGGCCCCGAACATGGTCAGCCACTGCTCGGCGGTGCGCGGCCGGAAGACGTAGTTCCTCTGTCGCGTCTCTCCCAAGGTGGCCGAGGGCTCCGGCGAGTAGAGATGTCCCGGGTAGAGCACGACGTCGTCGCCGAAGCGGGCCAGACGGGTGGTGAGCGACTGGTACATCTCCTCGGGGTCGCCACCGGGCAGGTCGGTGCGCCCGCATCCGTCGAGGAAGAGCGTGTCGCCCGACACCAGCCGCCCGGCCACCGAGAAGCACTGACTGCCCGGTGTGTGGCCGGGAGTGTGCACCAGTTCGATCGGCACCTCCCCCACCTTCACCACGTCGCCGCTGTCGTGCTGCACCAGGTCCGCCTCGGTCACCGCAGCTGAGCGCACCACCCAGGGGGCTTCGGCCCGCTGGACGTGGACCGGCACCGCGGTCCGCTCCAGTACCTCGGTCACACCCTCAATGGGATATCCCATGAGCGAGCCGCCGATGTGGTCCGGGTGGTAGTGGCTGGCCAGCACGCCCACGAGGCGCATCCCGTCGGCCTCCAGGATGTCGAGCAGGCCGCCCACGTCGTAGGCGGGATCGACCACCACCGCCACCTGCCCGGCCCGGTCGCCGATGAGATAGCTGAAGTTGACCATCTGGCCGGCCACCGGGTCGGAGGCGGCGAAGTCCCGTCCGGCCAGCAATTGGCGGAAGTACAGACGGTCGTCGCTCATCTCGCCGGCAAGGGTACCGGCCGCGCCGTCAGCGATAGACCTTGCGGGGGAAGATCCCGTGGGGGCCCGCCACCCGGTCGAGGAACAGCAGGCCGTCGAGGTGGTC
>DATHCF010000280.1:0-5882 GCA_035319705.1 Acidimicrobiales bacterium
GTCGTCGGCATCCACCACAACCCGCACCCGGCCCGGGCGCACCTCGACGTCGACCAGCTCCAGGCCACTGCGAGCCACCGTCGGGGCGAGAAGGTCCCACAGCTCTTGCGCCACCTCCTCGCTCACCTCCCTACGGTTTCGTCAGTCCGACCATCCCCGGCACCCGGCCTTCGCCGGGCCACCGTCGCTGCAGAAATACAAAAGCGTGGGCTGCCCGCCCACGCTTCGGCGTACCACTCCAACTCACTGAACGGCGACCGCAGTATACCAGCGGCAACCCCGCCGACGGCCGGCGCCGGGCCGTCGAACGGCCCCGAATCATGCCTACGGCCAGGACCGACGGCCACGATACGAGGTCGTTGGGCCCTAGGGGCGACAGCCGAGATGGCCGAAGCTGTGGACCATGAACGTGGGCGATACAGGTCTGGGAGTCATGGACGAGGCGGAGTGCCTGGGCTTGCTGGCCGAGCAACGCGTGGGCCGGGTGGCGGTCACCATCGGGGCGGTTCCCGCCGTGTTCCCGGTGAACTTCGCCCTGCTCGACGGCACCATCGTGTTCCGCACGGCCGCCGGCACGAAGCTGGATGCCGCCACCCGCAACTCGGTGGTGGCCTTCGAGGTGGACGAGGTGGACCCCGTGTACCACGAAGGCTGGAGCGTGCTCGTGGTCGGGGTGGCCGACGAGCTCACCGACCCGGCCACTCTGCGGCAGGCGCTGGAGCTGCCGTTGGCGGCATGGGCGCCGGGGTCCCGGGACCACATCGTGTGCGTGCGTCCCGAGTTCGTCTCCGGTCGGCGCATCGTGCACGACTCGACTTCCAAGGCAGCCGCCAGCTGACCGCGTGGCGCCGGGCGGCACCGCCGGCACGGAAGGCCGCCGGAACGAGCAGGACGCCGAAGCCGTAGCATCTCGCCGCACCATGGCGAACACGGCCGTTCTCACCTCGCAGCAGCAGGACTTCCCCCGCTGGTACCAGGACGTGCTGGCCAAGGCGGAGCTGGCCGAGAACGGTCCCGTGCGCGGCACCATCGTCATCCGTCCCTACGGCTATGCCATCTGGGAACGCATGCAGGCCGAGATGGATGCCCGCATCAAGTCCCTCGGCGTGGCCAACGCCTACTTCCCCCTGTTCATCCCCCAGGCCTTCTTCTCGAAGGAGGCCGAGCACGTGGAGGGCTTCGCCCCCGAGCTGGCCATCGTGACCCAGGGCGGGGGCAAGAAGCTGGAAGAGCCGGTGGTGGTGCGACCCACCAGCGAAACGGTGATCAACTCCTGCTTCGCCAAGTGGATCCAGAGCCACCGGGACCTGCCCATGCTGCTCAACCAGTGGGCCAACGTGGTGCGCTGGGAGCTGCGGCCACGGCTGTTCCTGCGCACGACGGAGTTCCTCTGGCAGGAGGGCCACACCGCGCACGCCACCGAGGAGGAGGCGCGGGTCTTCGCCCTGCGCGTGCTCGACGAGGTGTACCGGGACTTCATGGTCGAGGTGATGGGCGTGCCCGTGCTCACCGGCCGCAAGACGCCGAAGGAGCGTTTCGCCGGGGCCGAGACCACCTGGACCTGCGAAGGCATGATGCGCGACGGCAAGGCGCTGCAGATGGGCACCAGCCACGAGCTGGGCCAGAACTTCGCCAAGGCCTTCGACATCACCTTCCTCGACGACTCGGGCGAGTCGTCCTACGCCTGGCAGACCTCTTGGGGAGCCTCGACCCGACTCATGGGTGCACTCGTCATGGCCCATGGCGACGACGCCGGGCTCCGGCTCCCGCCTCGTCTGGCGCCCATCCAGGTGGTGGTGCTGGCGGTCCGGGCCGAGGAGGGCACGGCCGAGGCCGCACAGCGCCTGGCCGACGAGCTGCGCGCTGCCCATGTGCGCGTGGAGGTCGACACCCGCGTCGAGGCCTCCTTCGGCCGGCGGGTGGTGGACTGGGAGCTCAAAGGTGTCCCCGTGCGCCTGGAGGTGGGGCCGCGTGACCTGGCCAAGGACCAGGTGGTGCTGGTACGGCGCCACAACGGCACGAAGGAGCCGCTGCCGCTCGGCCAGGTGACCTCGACGGTGGGCGCGGTGCTGGAGGAGTGCCAGCGCACGCTGTCGGACGAGGCCATGGCGTTTCGCACGGCGCGCACCACGGCGGTGGACGGCGTCGAGGAGGCCGTGGAAGCGGCGGCCGACGGGTTCGCCACCTTGCCCCTTCGGGCGCTCGGCGCCGATGGTGAGGAGCGGGCCAACGAAGCCGGCGTGTCGGTGCGCTGCCTGGTCGGCGCCGACGGCGGCCCGCCGGTGCCCGGCGTATCGGAGGATGCGCTCGTGGCGGTGCTCGGCCGCGCCTACTGATCACACACCCGACGCGCCCGACTGCATCAGGCGCTCGACTGCATCAGGCGCCCGACTGATCAAGCGCCCGGCGCGCCCTTCGACTCCTCCACCGTCTTGCGGATGAGCGCCACCTTGTCCGCGGTGTGGTTGACGTCGGTACCCCGGGCCTCGAGCAGCGCGGCGCGGTCGGCCTCGGCCTCGGCCGCCGCACTGGCGTCGGCGGCGGCCAATCGCGCCTCGATCCCTTCGGCCACCAGCTTCTCCGCCTCCTCCACCAGGGCGGCCACCATGTCGTCCTCGGGGACCACGCGCACGATCTTGCCCTTGATGAACAGGTGTCCCTTCTTGCGGCCCGCCGCGATGCCGAGGTCGGCTTCGCGCGCCTCGCCCGGGCCGTTCACCACGCACCCCATGACCGCCACCTGGATGGGCAGCTGACGGTTCTCCAGTGCCTCCTGCACCGCCTTGGCCACGCCGATGACGTCGATCTCGGCCCGGCCGCAGCTCGGACAGGCGATGAGGTCCAGCCCCTTGCGCTCGCGCAGGCCCAGCGCCTCGAGCAGCTGCCGCCCGGCGCGCGCCTCCTCCACGGGATCGGCGGTGAGCGAGTAGCGGATGGTGTCGCCGATGCCCTCGGCCAGCAGGGTGCCGATGCCGGCCGTGCCCTTGATCAAGCCGGCCGGCGGCGGCCCCGCTTCGGTGACGCCCAGATGCAGCGGATGGTCGAAGGTCTCCGACGCCAGCCGGTAGGCCTCGATCATGAGCGGCACCGACGAGGCCTTGACCGAGATCTTCACGTCGTCGAACCCGACCTCGGCGAACAGCGCCAGCTCCATGCGGGCCGACTCCACCAGGGCCTCGGGGGTGGCCCCGCCGTAACGCTTGTACAGCTCGGGATGCAGTGACCCGGCGTTCACCCCGATACGGACGGGGATCTGCCGGTCGCGCGCTTCGGCGGCCACCAGTCGGATCTCCTCGGGCTTGCGCAGGTTGCCCGGGTTGAGACGCAAGCCGTGCACACCGGCTTCGAGGGCGGCGAGCGCCATCTCGTGGTGGAAGTGGACGTCGGCTACGATGGGCACCGGGGAGCGGGGCACGATATGGGCCAGGCCCTCGGCCGCCTCCTCCTCGTTGCAGGTACAGCGCACGATGTCGGCCCCCGCCGCGGCCAGGGCGTAGACCTGGCTGAGGGTGCCTTCGACGTCGGCCGTCTTGGTGGTGGTCATGGACTGCACCGACACCGGGGCACCGCCACCGATGGCCACGCTGCCCACGTGGATCTGGCGGGTAGGACGGCGGGCGGCGGCGAGCTGGGCCGTACGGCTCATGGAGACCTCCTGGCCTCCATTCTGCCGGGCTGGCGGCGGACCGAAGTCGGTGACGTGCGGGCCGACAAGCCAGCCGGGGGCGCCGGGCAGGAGCAGGGTGCTCTTCCGGCGGTGGCAAGGGGGGTTGCCATGCCCCACGAACAGGTCGGGCGGGAAGCCCTGGCGAGACCGACGGGACCTTCAGCGGGAATTGACCTGACCCCCGCTCGGCGATCAATCGACGGGACCGGGACTCACCACCTTGTCCGCCGCAGCCCGTGGTGCCGCCTGCACCAGCGGTCGAAATGCACAGGACAATCCCCAGCCTTTGCCCCCTTGTGATCCCCAGGCGGCCGCGTCGATGCTGAAGAACAGGTTCGGAGTTGCCGCTTTCGCTCCGAGCTTCCGCTCGGGAGTTGGCGTCGGGGGGAAGGCCCGATAGCAGCCGGGCGGCGATGCGGCTGGCCGTGCGCTCAGCCCAGGCGAGGTGCCACTCCCCCGCGACCTTTGTCCCCCCAGGCGCATCGCAGGGGAGTCGCCCTCGTCCGACTGTTCCGGAGGCTTCGGCCCGCCGTTTCCTGGCTCAGTGGAACGGATTGGCGAGCGGGTGGGCGATGTCCAGGTATAAGGCCGAGACCACGATGAAGCCCAGGAACACGATGAAGGCGTAGGCCACCGGGGCCAGCTTGCGCACATCGGCGTGGTACCGCCTGCCCCGGCGGCTGCGGATCCGCTCGTAGACGGCGATGGCCACATGGCCGCCGTCGAGCGGCAGCATAGGCAGCATGTTCACGATGCCGATGAAGACGTTGATCGAGGCGAATACGGCCACGAAGTCGCCCCACCCGGCCTGGATGGCCTGGGTAGCCGTGCGTGCCGCTCCGTAGATCGACTGCAACCGGGTCGTGCTGTGCTCGGAGGCCTGTGCCGCCTTGGCGTTGGTCAGGTCCCGCCAGTACTGCGAGAGCCCGTGGGCGGAGAAGATCTGCCCCAGGGCGCCGAAGGAGGCGGTGACCGTGTCGCCCAGGGCCACTCCGGCCCGACCCACAGCCCGCACCGGCCCGATGGAGACCGACCCGGTGGCGATCTCCACCCCGATGCGGCCGATGGTCTTGCCGTCGCTGGTGAGCGGCACCGGGGTGACCACGAGGTGTTCGGTCTGCCCGTTCCGGCTGACCACCATGGAGACCTTCTGGCCAGGGCGGGTCTCCACCGCGTCGACCAGCCCGCTGACGCTGGTGATCTGTTTGCCGTCGACACTCTTGACCACGTCCCCCGCCCGTAGGCCGGCGGCCCGGGCCGGGTCCACCCCGTGCGACAGCGGAGCGATGGCTTGGATCTGGACGACGCTGGAGGAGGGCACGCCGGCGATGGCGAAGTAGCAGAAGATGAGCAGGAAGGCCATGATCCCGTGCATGAGCGAGCCTGCGGACACCACGAGCAGGCGCTTGCGAAACGGCTGCTCTCGGTAGGTCCGAGACTCGTCGAGGTCGTCGACCTCTTCGACGTTGCTCATCCCGGGGATCTTCACGTAGCCACCCAAGGGGAGAGCTTTGATCCCGTATTCGGTCTCGCCCTTGCGAATCGACCACAGCTTGGGACCGAAACCGAGGAAGTACTCGGTCACCTTCATGTGGCTCCACTTGGCCGTGATGAAGTGGCCGAACTCGTGCAGCATGATCATGACGACCAAGGCGACGATGACGAGCAGCAGGTCGGTGGTGTGGGTGGCGACCGCCGCCACCACCACGGCCAGGACGATCACGGCCAGCTCGGCCAGCGACCGGCCGGTGCCGCGGCTGGCTGCTCCGGGCATCGGCGATGCAGCCCCCGGCCCGCCCGGAGGGGGCGTAGACGTGGACGGCGGCCCCTCGGTCTCGAGGCGGCTCACGCGGCGCGTCCCAGATGGGCCACGGCCCTCTCGGCACGCCCTCGGGCGCGCCGGTCGGCTTCGACCACGTCGCCGACGTCGGTAGCCGGGGGGCTGTCGTAGGCCGAGAGCGTCTCGGCCACCACCCCGGCGATGGCGCCCCAAGCGATGCGCCCCTCGAGGAAGGCCGCCACCGCCACCTCGTTGCCGGCGTTCAGCCAGGCCGGCACGAGCCCACCGGCCCTTCCGGCCCGCTCGGCCAGCTCCAGGCAGCGGAACACCGCACGGTCGGGAAGCTCGAAGTCGAGGTGCTCGATCCTCGCCCAGTCGAGCGCTCCGAAGGGGTGGGACATCCGCGTGGGGTACCCGAGGGCGTACCCGATGGGC
>DATHCF010000281.1:0-6099 GCA_035319705.1 Acidimicrobiales bacterium
GGAGTACCCCTGGCACCACAGCTCGGTGCCGAGACGGATGGGCTCGAGGAACCGGCGCTTGTGCTCTTCGGTGCCGTAGGCGATGAGGGTCGGCCCCAGCAGTCCCTCGCCGATCACCCCGATCCGGGCCGGCGCATCGGCACGCACGTACTCCTCGTTCCAGATGACCTGCTGGGCCAGGCCGGCACCTCTGCCCCCGGCCTCCTCGGGCCATCCCACGCAGCTCCAGCCGCTACTGCCCAGATGGCGTTCCCAGGCGAGACGGATCTCCCGGCCCACATGCTCGTTGCCGGCGCGGCCCAGTCCCCTGGCTTCGGCGAACCTTCCTGCGAGATTGCTCTCCAGCCACTCGCGGGCCTCTCGGCGGAAAGCGCTGTCCTCGGTGCTCTCGTGGAGGTCCATCGACGAGGCGGACGTTAGCAAGCCCCCTCGCCCCCGACGCCCGAACCCGTACGCTTCGAACGGCGAAGGCCGGGGAACACCCGGTGCCCACTCGACGTTGCATGGCGCGAGGGCGGCCACTGGGCACGTTCCTCGAAATCCCATGGCCGGCGAAGCCCGGAGGAGGTCCGAAATGGTCCAGGAGGTTCGCAAGTCAGAGGAGCAGTGGCGTGCCGAGCTGCCCGCCGAGCGCTACCACGTCCTGCGGGAGAAGGGCACCGAGCCCGCCTTCACCGGCACCCTGCTCGACGTGCACGACCCCGGGCTCTTTCGATGTGCCGGTTGCGGAGCAGAGCTCTTCCGCTCGGACGACAAGTTCGAGTCCGGTTCCGGCTGGCCCAGCTTCACCCGGGCCGTCACCGACGGCGTGGTGGTGGAGACGGAGGACCGTTCCCACGGCATGATCCGCACCGAGATCACCTGCGCCCGCTGCGGAGGGCATCTGGGTCACGTGTTCCCGGACGGGCCCGCCCCCACCGGGCTGCGTTACTGCGTCAATTCCCTGTCGCTCGAGTTCGAGCCCTTTGAGCTAAAGGGCTGACGGCCGGGGGCCGGGTCGAGCGTCACCCGGTCCTCGAGCAGCTCGAACAGCGAGGCGACGCCGGCGGCCTCCGGCGCCCGGCCGGCTCGCAACAGGGCGCGCTCCGCGCCGGCGCAGGCTTCCAGCGCGTCGAACACCTCGCGCTTGGTGAGGACGACGGCGGTGGCGAACGTGGAGTCGCAGTTCACGGGGCTGGTCATGAGCGCGACCTGGTGCGCCGGCGAGATCCGAGAACGGCGCCGCCCGTGATGGCGCACAGCCCGCCGGTCACGGCGAGAAGGGCGCCACGGGCCAGCAGTGGCAGCCCGTGGGTGAGGAGGAGAGCCGGGCCGAGACCCGGGGTGACGTCGATCAATACCATGGTTGCTCCTTCGGCGACCGGACGATTACGAGAAGTGGGTGACGATGCCCCGGCCCGGCGTGAAGTGGCCGGGCCGGGCACCGTCGCTCAGGCGTCGACCCCGATGGCGGTGTCGAGGTGGTCGGAGCTTCCGTCGGCACCGTTGCCGTCGAGCGCACGACGCGCTGTCCTTGAGACCTCGGCGGTGGCGAAGCGCAGGGACGGGCCCACCTCTTCGGCCGTGATCTCGACGCGGCTGCGCCGCTCGCCCAGCTCCGTCTCCCACACGTGCTGGTCGAGACGGCCCGTCACGATGACACGGGTGCCCTTCACCAGACTGAGGGCGACGTTCTCCGCCAGCTCCCGCCAGCAGACGACGTCGAAGAAGGAGGTGGCCTCCTCCCACTCCTCGCTCCCCCGGGGCTGCCACCGGCGGTTGACGGCCAAGCCGAAGGTGGCGTTGGCCTGCCCGTCGCGCGTGTAGCGGATCTCGGGGTCACGGGTCAGGTTGCCCGACAGGGTTGTGGTGTTGCTCATAGGCCTGAGGTCCTCCCTCGTGGTCGGGCACGCAGGGTCGCTGCGCCCGTGGCGCCACCCGGAACCGGGCGGCATCCGCACCATGGACCCCGGACCTCGCCGCCGTGCTGGCCGCCGGCCTGGCGCGAGAGCTTGCTGGCGGGGCGAAACGGGGGCCGCCGGCCCGGCTTCAGCTATCGCCGTCCTCTGCCGATACTTCGATCGGCGTCATCCCGCCGACGGGCAGGGCGACGCTTTCGGGGGACGACGGAGACGGGGTGGGCGCGTCGGTGGCGCAGCCGGCCTGCTGCGCCTGCGAGGGGGCAACGCCGCGCCACCCCGGATCCGTCCCCAGGCTCCGGACCCGAGCGCCGCCCTGCAAGCCGAGTTCAGTCCTGCACCTGCCGGAAGACCATGCCGGTACGCGGCTTGGGATGGAAGTACGTGCTCTTCGGGGGCATTCGGCGCCTCGTACGAGCCCATTCGCCGATCTGCACCACCGAGACCGGCCGCATCAGCACCGCAGCGTCGGCCTCGCCGTCCATCACCGCGCTGATGACGGTGCGCCAGTCGTGGTTGTACGCGACGGCGACCCCCGCCATGGCGTCGACCGCCGAAGCCACCAGGCTGGAATCGAGATCGGAGCCGGCCGCCTCGTACGCGCCTTCTCGGGGGGTGAGGAGCCAGACGTCCTTGCGGCCGACGAGGGCCACGGCTTGGGAATCGACGATGGCGGTCACCAGCTGCTCGTCGGCGGCACCGGCGTGGACGACGTCGAACCACTGGCGGAAGGCCGCCAGCATGGCCTCTTCGTCGTCCGGAACACCCTTGAGCATCCTGTGGATCGGGCCCACCGTGAGCTGGTCCGGCGCCAGCTCGACCACCAACGCCATCACCAGGTCGTAATCCCCTCGGAGCCCGTCGCGGGCAGCCCGGCGCTCGGCCTGGTAGGCGAGCGCGGTCTCGTAGCGATGGTGCCCGTCGGCGATCACGATCGGAGACGAAGCCACACTGACCCGGATGGCGTCGATCGTGGCGGCATCGTCGATCACCCACAGCTCGTGGAGGACGCCCTCGTCATCGGTGGCCGCGGCGTCGGCCGGTTCGTTCTGCTGGTACAGAAGTGACAGACCCTCGGTCAGCGACAGCCCCCAGATGGGCGAGGTGTTCGTCCTGGTGGCCCGCAGAAGGTCAAGGCGGTCACTTCTGTCCTTGGGGATGGTCTGCTCGTGGGGGAGGATGTCACCCCCGATCGGCTCACAGGCCAGGGCGCCGATGACCCCCGAGGTCGATCCGCTCGATGTGGTCATCCGATACGCGTAGAACACCGGGGCGGCGTCCTGCAGAAGGATCCCCTCGTCGATCCAGGCGGCCAGCAGACGGGCGGCGTGGGTGTAGCGGTCGAGGCCTTCCTCGGGATCGCCGGCGGGGAGCTCGACGTGGATGGCATTGGCCCGATGACGTACGGCCAGCTCGGCCCGCTCCCGTGGTCCCACCACGTCGTAGGGAGGCGCGACGACCGAGTCGAGGGGAACCGACGGGTCGTACCGCACGCCGGCGAACGGTTCGAAACCTGGCATCTCCCCTGGTTAGCACAACCCGCCGCGCACCTCGGCCGCCTTCGGGGACCTCAGCGTGGCCGGTAGGGCATCCCCGGATTTCGTTCACGCAAAGTGACTTCGCCGTCGGACGGCCTCGAGCCGGTTCCGCTCACGCGCCGCGGCGGGTCTGCGGCCTTCGCGACAGACTCCTGTACAGCTCCATCGTCTCGGGGTGGACGGCGTCGTATGGTTCCACGTCGTCGGCCACGAGCTGGACCAGTTCCTTCATGGTCGACTCGACCCGTCCGGGATTACCCGCCGCGTCGGCAGCCCGCATGAGGATCCGGTACAGCCGCTCGTCGTAGGGATTCACTTTCAGGGCTTGGCGCGTGGCCCATTCTGCGCCGGCGTGGTCAGCCGTCTCCGACAGGCACCACTCCGCCTGGCGGATGGCCACTTCGACCGTCAGCGTCTCGATCTCGGCGACGAATCCCTCCAATATCGTCCAATCCGCAGATTTCAAGCCGTCGAACGGCCGGCCTCTGATCAGACGCAACGCGCCGAGGCGCGAAGCCGGCGTGTTCTGCACGGACAGGTGCTGAAACCGGCGCCAATCGCTGGTGACGCTTTCTCCCAGGCTCAACCGGCCGTGTGACCGTGGTAAGTGGTCCACGCCACATGCCGAGACGCCGAGACACCTCCGAGCGGCAGAAGCCGTCGAATGCACCGTCGCTGCCGCCGGCAGGCGTTCGGGCCACAGGGCCGAGCACCACCGGTCCGTCGACACCTCCGCACCGGCGTTCATGGCCAGGTACACCACCAACTCGAGCGCCCAGGCCCGAGAGAACGGACGGGCGTTTCCACGCACGTCCACCGAGCCGAGCACCCGCACCTCGACCTCGAAGTCTCTGGCGCCGTTCGTCCCTCCGCCGGCGGGCCCGGCCCCGGCCGGCACGGTGGCGTCGATGGAGGTGGCGACCGGAACGCCCTCCTCGCACTGGACCGCGCCGACGAGCGCATCCAATCCGGCGAGCAGCGTGGGCGGCACGGCCTGGGGACGTACCGTCGTCTCGGCCAGTACCGCCGTGGCCGATGCACCTGGCTCTGGCGCTTGGTTCGGCCCGGTGAGCGTGATGGACCCCCCGTCGGCCAGGGTGCGCCACCTCGTCTCGACGCTTTCGGGCACACCGTCCCCGGCCACCACCACCAGCCCATGATTCCCGTCGCCGGCGAGCTCCACGAGCCGGACCAACGCCTCCGGCTCGGCGTCCACCGCACGCGAGAGGCACAAGACCACCACCGGGTCCCATGCCTCACCGCCTCGCTCCCGGCGAGCATGTGGCGTGTCGACGTGCCCGCCCTGGCGCACGAGCCGGTCCTGCAGGGCGACCCTCTGGCGCGTCTCGGCCACGACGGCGGCCAACGACGGCGCGGACCTGCCGCGCTCCAGGAAGTCGAGGTCCCGATGGCCGACCACGACCACATCGGCTGCGTCCGCCCACGGGGCGGTGCACAGTTCCGCCGCCATCCCCTGGAGGATCATGTCGGCCTCCGCTCCGGTGACGGCCAGCGAGCCCAGCATCTCGACGTCGACCAGCACCGTGGCGCCGCTGTCGTCGACCCCGAGGGTGACCAGCGTGGGAACAGGCGCCTCCATCCCCTTGAGCGACCGCTTCTCCTCTGCGCCGAGCCTCGACACCCAATCGCGGTGCAGGAGCCAGATGCCGTCGTCGTCCCCTGCGAAGGGCGGGGCGGGTGGACCGGCGTTGACGAGCACCAACTCCACCGAGTCGGGCCTGCCCCGCACGGCTGCCAGGCGCGGCGCGGCACCCATGTCCTTGCTGACCGAGGCGAACAGGCGCAGGGCGAGATCGATGGAGAGCGTGAGTTCCACATCGGCCGACCTCCGCAAACCGAGCTCCAGACCGGCCAGTTCGGCCTCGGGCAGGCTGACGCGCACCCCGCGCGGGAGACGGCGCTGGCGCGCTCTTCGGAGCCGGTCCAAAAGCAGGATCACACTCCCGCCCAGGACCCCGAATCCGATGGTGTGCACCGACGTCCAGTGCACGCCGCCTACCAGGCGCGCCGCGTCGGGTGCTCTGTGGGAGCTCGACTCGCTCCTGGCAGGCCGCGTCCGGAGGTGGCCCGACAGACCGGACGGCGCTGCTGTTCGTCGACGGTACGGCGCGTGGTCCGCACGGATCGGCCGCCCGGAGAGCTCGATGCTCGAGCGTGCCGGGACCATTCCTTCGATCCCCGCTGGTGGCACAGGAGATATGGCAGAAGCATCAGGCACCGTGGCGTCAGCCGGAAGCAGAAGGACCCACCCCGGATAGATCCAGTTGGGGTCTGCGAATGTCGTCGCGCCCTCCTGACGACCCTCGTTGAGGCTGGCGATCTCGGACCATCGCAGAGGGTCGCCGAGGCAGCGTTCGGCGATGCCCCACAGTGTGTCGTGTGGCTGGACGACATAGGACGGGAGTGCGAGCGAATCGGAAGTGGGCGGCGCCGGCGGGACGGTGGTGACGCTCGAGGTGAGCCAGATGCCGTCGTTCGACGGGCTCAGCGCGCCGGGCGTGGCCATTCCCCTGGCGGGCAGAGGGGTGGACAGGACGATGGAGGCGACCAGCTTGGCCAGCACCACCTGGAGCGGGCCGAGGGCCGACGAGCGCCGGCTCGAGTGGTGACGGATCCAGCTCGACGTCTCGGCGGCGATCTCA
>DATHCF010000282.1:0-7897 GCA_035319705.1 Acidimicrobiales bacterium
GCTCCAAGCCCTGCCGCGCGGCGGGCACGACTACCGGAAGCTCTACGCCGCATACAAGCTGGCCACCGAGCAGACGGACCAGCCGACGGTGATCCTGGCCAAGACCGTCAAGGGCTGGACCCTCGGCCCCGAGATCGAGGCTCGCAACGCCACCCATCAGATAAAGAAGATGACCCGCGCCCAGCTGCTCACTCTGCGGGACCGCCTCTATCTCCAGGAGGAGATCCCCGACGAGGCGCTCGACGCCGAGCACCCGCCCTACTACCGGCCTCCGGAGGGCTCTCCCGCCCACGAGTACCTGGTTTCCCGGCGCAAGGTGCTGGCCGGCCCCGTCCCCACCCGCATCGTCCGTCCGAGTCCGGCGCCGCCGCCCGAGCCGTCGCTGTTCGCCGACCTTCTGGCCGGCTCGGGCAAGCAGGCGGCCTCCACCACCATGGCCTTCGCCCGTCTGCTCCGGGCCATGGTGCGTGACCCCCACATCGGCCGATTCGTCGCTCCCATCGTCCCCGACGAGGCGCGCACCTTCGGTCTCGAGCCACTCATCGCCGAGACCAAGATCTACGCCCCGGAGGGCCAGCGATATACCCCGGTGGACTCGGAGCTCATCCTCCGCTACGCCGAGGACCGCAAGGGGCAGGTGCTCGAGGAGGGCATCACCGAAGCGGGCGCCATGGGCTCGTTCGTCGCCCTGGCGACTGCGTACGCCAACTGGGGCCGGCCCATGCTGCCGGTCTACCTCTTTTACTCCATGTTCGGCTTCCAGCGGACGGGGGATCTGGCCTGGCTGGCCGGTGACATCCGCGCTCGGGGCATCCTGGCCGGCTGCACGGCCGGCCGGACGACGCTGCAAGGCGAAGGACTGCAGCACGACGACGGACAGTCACCGGTGCTGGCCTCCACCAACCCCGCCTGTCGCGTGTACGACCCCGCCTTTGCCTACGAGCTGGCCGTCCTGGTCGAAGAGGCGGTACGGCGCACGCTGGGACCCGACCCCGAGGACCGCCTGTGGTACCTCACCCTGTACAACGAGAACTACACCATGCCGCCCCTGCCGGAGGGCGAAACGGGAGAGACGGTCCGCCACGGCATCCTTCGTGGCTTGTACCGCTTCGCCGAGCACGCCGAGGTGCCCCGACAGAAGAACGGAAGCCCTAGGCGGGCGACGCTGCTCTTCTCGGGCCCGATGTGGCAGGCGGCTATGGACGCCCGGCGCATGCTGGCCGAGGAGTGGGGTGTCTCGGCCGACGCCTGGTCCGTCACCTCCTACAGCGAGCTGCGAATCGAGGCGCTTTCGGCGGAGCGTTGGAACCGGCTGCATCCGGCCGAAGCGCCACGTGCGCCCTACGTCCAACAGGCGCTGGCCGACGGCGACGGTCCGGTGGTGGCGGTGACCGACTACATGCGCGCCGTCCCCGACCAGGTGGCGAGGTGGATCGAGCGGCCCTACACCTCGCTCGGCACCGACGGATTCGGCCGCTCCGACACCCGCAGCGCTCTCAGGCGCTTCTTCGAGATCGATGCGGCCCACCTGGTCGTCGCCGTGCTGTCGTCGCTGGCGGCGTCCGGAGACGCCAAGACCGAGGAGGTGGCGCAGGCCATCGGGCGCTACGGCGTGGTGGTCGACCGGGACGATCCCTGGGACTGCTGAACGTACGCCGGGCCCGGCGGCCTGCCCCGCCGGCGTGGAGCACTCAGACCGACGTCTTGTGGCGGCGAAGGAAGCTCACGAACTCCACACCCTCGCGCAGGCGGCGCGTGAACATGTCGCGGTCGCGGACCATCTCCGACACCATCTCGGCGATCTTGCCGGCCCGGAAATAGAACTTCTTGTAGAACTCGTCGACCGACTCGAAGATCTCGCTCCGGCCGAGCGCCGGGTAGCCGAGGACGGCCGACTGCACGCCGTGCTCGTCCACCAGCTCGACGTCGTCCGGTAACCAGCCCTCCTCCTGGGCCTGCCGGTGCAGCGCCGTGCCGGGGTACGGGGCGGCGATCGAAACCTGCAGGGAGTGCGGGTTGATCTCGCGGGCGAAGCGGATCGTCTCCTGGATGGTCTGCTTCGTCTCACCGGGAAGGCCCATGATGAACGTACCGTGGATGGTGATACCCAGCTCGCGGCAGTCCTTGGCGAATTGCCTGGCCCGGTCTGCTTTCACGCCCTTCTTGATGTTCTTGAGGATCTGCTCGTCCCCGGTCTCGAAGCCCACCAGCAGCAGCCGCAATCCGTTGTCGCGCATCACCTTCAGTGTCTCGTAGGGGACGTTGGCCTTGGCGTTGCACGACCAGGTGAGCCCCAGCCGGCCCATGCCACGGGCGATCTCCTCGGCTCGCGGCCGGTCGTCGGTGAAGGTGTCGTCGTCGAAGAACACCTCCTTCACCTGCGGGAAGTAGCCGGGGATCAGCTCCATCTCCCCGAGCACATGTCCCACGCTGCGAGTGCGGTACCGGTGGCCTCCCACCGTCTGCGGCCATAGGCAGAACGTGCATTGCGAACGACAGCCCCGGCCCGTGTACAACGAGACGTAGGGATGCTTCAGGTAGCCGATGAAGTAGTCCTCGATGCGCAGGTCCCGCTCGTACACGTCGACGACATACGGCAGACGGTCCATGTCCTCCAGGATGGCGCGGTCGGGGGTGCGGACCAGCCCGCCGTCGGGGCCGCGAAAGGTCACGCCGTCCACCTCGCTCAGGTCCCGCCCTTCGGCGATTTCGGCCACCGTGAAGTCGAACTCCTCCCGGCACACGAAGTCGATGGCCGGCGAAGCGAGCAGTGACGCCTCGGGCTGGACCGCCACTTTGGCGCCCACGAATCCGACCTTGAGCCGGGGGTTGGCGGCCTTGAGCGCCTCGGCCACCTTGACGTCGCCGGGGAAGGAAGGACTGCTCGTGTGGAGGACGGCCAGGTCGTAGCGAGCAGCCAGCGGAAGGACCTCGTCGAAGCCGAGGTCGGACGCCGGGGCGTCGACGAGTTTGCTGTCCGGTACCAGGGCGGCGGGCTGGGCCAGCCACGTCGGGTACCAGAACGAGCGGATCTCGCGCTTGGCCTGGTAGCGCGAACCGGCGCCGCCGTCGAAGCCCTCGTAAGAAGGCGGGTGGAGGAACAACGTGCGCATCACGGGCAGGCCTCCTTGCTGATCACGCTCGCATCCGCTTGAACGGTGTGACGGTTCCGTCGCCCGACGGACGTGCCACGGACCGGTCGTGCTCGTGGCCGGCGAGACCCACCGACGACAGCGCAAGGGAGAACGCCTCCGGCCATTCCCGGGCGTCCCGGACGACGGTGGGCAAAGGGCGCACAATTCGCTCCAGCGCCGCGTCCACCACTCGTTGCACCTCGGCCAGAGCAGGCCCGCTGGCATCGGCGTCGCCGAGCTCGAGCTCGTGCTGCAGGTTCTGGCGGCCGTGGCCGGGGAGGACGTCGAGGATCACCAGGTGACGGCCCACCACCCGGGCCTCGCTGCAGGTGGTGGCGCCCGGCGTGGTGATGACGAGATCACTGGCGGCCATGAGCTCGGGGATCCGGTCGGTGAACCCGAAGGGGTGCACGTACGACGAGTCGACGGCCCGCAGGCGGGCGGCCAGCTTTGCATTGTGGCCGGCCACCGCCAGCACGTGGATGCCCATGGCGGCCAGGCCTTCGGCGACCTGCGCCACCGGTCCGAGGCCCCAGCCTCCCCCCATGAGCAGCACACATCGCGCCCCGAGCGGCAAGCCGAGCTTGCAACGAGCGGCCTCCTGACCCGGCGCCCGGTAGAAGGCCGGCCGCACCGGTGGCGGGACGACCTGGACGGCGGCGCGGGGCTCGAAGCGGCGGACCGAGCCGACGGCCGATCGGGAGGTGACCAGGTACAGGTCGATCTCCGGCCACACCCACCACCAGTAGGGGTCGACGTCGGTGCACAGGACCATCGACTTGTGCGGGGCGATCTTCGAGTGCAGCTTGGCCGCCACCGAGGCGCCGGTGGCGAAGGTGGCGACGAGCAGCCGCACCTCTTCGCCACGAAGTTCCTTTTCCACCGCCGGGACGACGCGCCGTGTGGCCTGCCGGTCGAGAGCACGGACCAAGCCGCTGCCCTGGCGCAGATGGGCGAAGTGGAAGGCGTCGTACACCGCCGGCATGGCCGTGACGCGGCGGAACAGCTTGTCGCCGATCTCGGCACCTCTCGAGCCCAGCAGCTCCATGCAGTCGAGCACCCGCACCCGCCACCCGTGGCCCTCGAGGCTCCGAACCACCACCTCGGAGACGACGTCGTGGCCGCTGCCCAGAGCCCCAGAAAGGACCACCGCGCGCGGTACCACCCACCTGCCTTTCGATTCGCCCACCTGTGCCGCTCGTCCCAGGCTAACGCGCCGGCCAGAACGCGCTGCGCCCCGGCCCACCGACTGTGCCACCAGATAGCCTCGTCGGAAGTGACAGCGGCGAAGTTCCACCTCCATCTCTCCCAAGATCCCGAAGCCGACAAACTTCTTTCGACCAACTCTCTGGCGCTGCTGATCGGCATGGTGCTCGATCAGCAGGTGCCGCTGGAATGGGCGTTCAGTGCGCCCCTCGAGCTCAGCCGCCGGTTGGGTCGGGACCTCGATGCCACCGTGATTGCCGGCATGGACCCTGACGAGCTGGCGGCGCTCTTCACCGAACGGCCGGCTCTCCACCGCTACCCGGCCGCCATGGCGCGGCGCGTCCACGAACTGAGCCGGGTGCTGGTCGAGGAATACGGAGGTCGGGCGGCCGCCGTGTGGGAGGGCGCGTCCAGCGGGCAGGAACTCCTGCGCCGGGTACGACGGCTCCCGGGGTTCGGCGAGCAGAAGGCGAAGATCTTCGTGGCCCTTCTCGGCAAACAGCTCGGGGTGCAACCGCCGGGCTGGACCGAGGTGAGCATGCCCTATGGCGACGCCAGCAGCTACCGGTCGGCGGCCGACATCGTCGACGAGACGACGCTGCGGAAGGTGCGTGCCTTCAAGCAGGAGCTGAAGTCGGCGGCGAAGGCGGCGAAGGCCGGCAGGTCGGGCAGGTGAGGACGGAGTCGACGCCGGTCCCTGCCCTGGCCGGGCGGCGGATGTACCTGTGCACCTCGGACCGTCCCGATCTCGAGGACTTCCTTCTGGCCTGTATAGCCGGGGGTGTCGACGTGGTGCAGCTGCGCGACAAACAGCTCGATGCCCGCCGGCTGGTCGAACGAGCCGAGCTGGCTGCAGCCTGCTGCTTCGCCCCTGGCGTGCCCTTCATCGTGAACGACCGCCCCGATGTGGCCCTCGCCGCCGGAGCTGACGGCGTCCACGTCGGCCAGGACGACGTTCCGCCCGCCCTGGCCCGCCGACTGCTGGGCCCGAGGGCGATCGTCGGTCTGTCGACCCACTCGCCGAGCGAGCTGAGGGCCAGCATCTCCGAACCGGTCGACTACATCTCTGCCGGGCCCGTCGAGCCCACGCCGACCAAGCCGGGACGGCCGGGCACCGGGCTCGACTACGTGGCACTGGCAGCCGCCACCACTCGTCCGGTGTTCGTCACCGGTGGGGTGCGGCCTGAGACAGTGGCAGCGCTGGTCGGCGCAGGGGCGCGTCGCTTCGTCGTGGTGCGCTATCTCACCGAGGCAACCGACCCCGAAGGCGCCGCCCGGAGACTTGCCTCCGCCATCGACGAGGCCGTGGCGCGGGTGCAAGGGCAGGCGCAGGCGCAAGGTCCGACAGGCTGACGGGCTCAGGGCCCCTGGCGCTCCAGCCAGCCCACCAGCAGTGCCATGGCACGCGGATCTGCCCGAAGCCGGTGCCCGGCACCGGGAAGGACGTGCAGCTCTGCCCGGGAGCCCGCCGCTTCGGCCAGTTGCCGGGCGTCGGACACCGGTACGTCGTCGTCGTCTGCACCATGGACGAGCAACAGCGGCCGCTGTCCGAGCGAAGCCGCCGCCTCGACCGGTCGCAACTCGGAGAACTCGGCCGCCCAGGCGGTCACGTCGAAGGGAAAGCCCTGGCTGTGGACCACCCCCACACGCCGAGCCGCTTCCAGCATCGACGCCGGATCATGACCCCAATCGGCGAAGGTCGCCGGCGAGCCGAGACACCCGACACCGCGGATGCGTGCGTCGTGGGCGGCCACGGCGAGCGAGAGGCTGCCACCCACGCCGAAACCGACCAGCCAGACACCACCACCTGCGGCCATGTCCGCGGCACGGCCGGCCAGCACTTCCAGGTCGTCCATCCAACCGCACAGCGAGAACTCTCCCGACGAGCCGCCGACCCCCCTCAGGCATCCCGCCAAGACCCGCCACCCCGACTCCGAAGCCACACGATCCGCCAAGACAGGGAGACTGCGGCCGGTCCGCCCTGCACTCGCCTCCTCGGCCGGGAAGTCGTGGACGAGGACCACGGCGCTGGACGGCCCTGGCGGTGCCGATCCCATTCCACCCGCCGACGGGCCACCAGCCGCCAGGTGGACCATGAGCGACCCGCACGGACCCTCGATCGCTTCCCAGCCGCGGGTGGTCATCGGGGACGTCAACCGCGGCGCCACCAGCGGCGGTGTCCGGCCGAGCGCAAGCCCGGCAGCGGGGCTTCGACCATCGGGAGCTCGGGGAGGTCGCCGGTGAGCTCGTACAGCTCCCTCAAGGTCCGGGCCCGAAGGACACACTCGAGCCGCTCGGAGAATTCCTGGGCGGTGAGCCGCCCATCGGCGAAATGACGCTGCAGGGCGCCGACCACCCGCTCGCGTTCGGCATCCGAGGCGAGCGGACCTTCGGCCATGGTCCAGTATCCCTCTCCGACAGCCTCGGACACCGACCTCGAAGGCGAGGCCGGGCACGGCTCGTCAGATGCCGATGCGTTGCGCCAACAGCTCCCGGTGATAGGTGGGATCCCCGAGCAACAACTCCGACGACTTGGCCCGCTTGAAATAGAGGTGGGCGTCGTGCTCCCAGGTGAAGCCGATGCCGCCGTGGATCTGGATGTTCTCCGCGGCGGCGTGGAAATAGGCCTCCGAGCAGTAGGACTTGGCCAGGCTGGCCACCACCGGCAGCTCGTCGGATTCCTCCGCCGCCGCCCAGCCGGCGTAATACGCGGCCGACTTCGCCGACTCCACCTCGAGGAGCATGTCGGCGCACTTGTGCTTGATGGCCTGGAACGATCCGATGGGGCGGCCGAACTGGATCCGGGTCTTGGCGTACTCGACCGACATGTCCAGGCACCGCTGCGCTCCGCCGACCTGCTCGGCGGCGAGTGCCACTGCCGCCAGGTCCAGGGTGTGGGTGAGGAACGCGCCGCCGGCGCCGTCGTCACCCACAAGGCGAGCAGGGGTTGACGAGAACTCGAGACGAGCCTGCTTGCGGGTCTGGTCCATGGTGGCGAGTGCCGTGCGCGTAAGCCCGTCGGCCTCACCTTCCACGGCGAACAGGCTGACGCCGGCCTCGGTCCGGGCCGCCACCAGGATCAGCTGGGCGGTGTGACCGTCGATCACGAACATCTTGTGGCCGTCGAGCACCCAGCCGTCACCCTGGCGACGCGCCGCCATCGTCACGCCCTCGAGGTCCCAACGGCCGCTGTCCTCGGTGAAGGCCAGCGTGGCGATGGTCTCGCCCGAGGCCAGGCCCGGCAGGTAGTCCTTCTTCGCCGACTCGTCGCCCGAAGCGAGCAGGCAGTTCGACGCCAGCGCCACGGTGGAGAAATAGGGAGCGCACAGGAGGAAGGCGCCCATCTCCTCGAAGACCACCACCAGCTCGACGTATCCGAAACCGGCTCCGCCGTACTCCTCTGGGATGGCTATTGCCTGGAGGCCCAGCTGGTTCGCCATCTGGTCCCACACCGCCGGGTCGTAGCCCTCGGTCGTCTCCATCAGGCGGCGAACCTCGGTCATGGGCGACTTGTCCTCGAGGAAACGGTGGACGGCCCGGCGAAGTTCCTCCTGCTC
>DATHCF010000283.1:0-4787 GCA_035319705.1 Acidimicrobiales bacterium
ACCAGGGGCTCCTCCCGCCTGATCAACCCGGCGTCCATGCCGGCCTTCACGTGCGGCAGGGCGTCGGCCACGGCCTGCTCCTCGCCCTGGCGGATGAGGGGCGCGAAACGCTCCTCGGTGCGGGCGAACTCGAGCAGCACGAAGAGATGGCGGTTGTCGTCCAGCCATCGCACGGCGCTGCGGATGCCGGCTTCGATGCGGCGCACCGGGTCGGGCTCGTCGGCGATGGCCTGGCGCTGGGCTCGCCGCAGGTCGCGCTGGGCGTCGGCCAGGATCTGGCGGAAGAGCTCCTCCTTGGAGGCGAAGTACCAGTAGAAGACCCCCTTGCCCACGCCGAGGCCCTCGACCACGTCGGCCACCGAGGTGGGGTGGTACCCGTTGGAGGCGAAGAGGCGGGCGGCCAAGTCCAGCAGCTCCTGGCGCCTCCGCTGGCCCCGCGCCGTCAGTCGCCGTGCCACGACGAGGCACGCTACTGCGGCGCGCCGCGAGTCAGGTGGCGCCTATCGTCGTCGGCGTGACCTACCAGGTGCTGAAGATCCTGCTCACGCCGGTCTTCCATCTGCTGTGGCGGGTGAAGGTGGACGGGGCGGAGAACGTTCCGGCTACCGGTCCGGTGGTGCTGGCGCCCAACCACGTCACCTTCCTCGACTCCTTCTTCCTCCCGCTGGTGGTGAAGCGCCGCGTCACCTTCGTGGCCAAGGCCGAGTACTTCGACTCCTGGAAGACCGCCTGGTTCTTCCGTGCCGTGGGTCAGATCCCCATGCACCGCCAGGGCGGGAGCGCCTCCGAGCGCGCCCTGGCTGCGGCCCGCGAGGTGCTCGATGCCGGCGGTGTGCTCGGCATCTATCCCGAGGGGACCCGCTCTCCCGACGGGCGGCTCTATCGCGGGCACACCGGCGTGGCCCGCCTGGCCATCGGCTGCCGGGTGCCGGTGGTGCCGGTGGGACTGGTCGGCACGGCCGAAGTGCAGCATCCCGGGTCCAACCTGCCGAGGCCGTTCAAGCGAGTGACGGTGCGCTTCGGCCGCCCGCTCGACGTCTCGCACTACGCCCGGGAGTCCGCCAACGACCCGATGGCGCTGCGCCGGCTCACCGACGAGCTCATGTTCGAGATCAGGGCGTTGAGCGGCCAGGAGTACGTCGACCGTTATGCCAAGCGCCACGGGGTGGTCGGCGGCGCCGAGGTGGCGCAGGTCGTCGGGACTCCGCACACCGGCGACTCACCTATCGCCCCGCCACAGGCGGCGAAGGCCGAGCCGGTGCCCGCCGCCTGAGCTGACTGCCTCTCAGGCCGAGGACAGCGCTTCCTGCGCCGGCTGCGGCCTGGCCGAGGCCAAGGCCTTCCACAGCGCCAGGTAGCTGGGGTAGGTCAGCGCGTCGGTGACGTATCCGGCGCGTACCAGTTCGCCGTGCAGGGCCGGGAGGTTGCGCCACGGGATGCCCATGTCCACGTGATGGGCCAGGTGCCAGCCGGTGTTGTAGGGGACGAACCAGAACCGGGCCAGCCGTGACTGACGGACGTTGTGGGTGGTCACCCGGCGGTCCTTGCTGGCCTCGAGACCGCCGTGCTCGGCGATGGAGCGCAGGCGGTTGAGCACACGCCACTGGGTCATCCACGGCAGCCACCACAGAAGCGGGTAGATCCACCAGCGTCCGGTCACCGCCCACGACGCCGCCCACAGCAGCACCTGCACGGCGAGGATGCGCAGCACGACGGGGCGAGCCCGCGCCGAGCGCACCGCCTTTAGAAGCGCCGCGAAGTTCTTCCAGCCGGAGATGCCCACGGCGTCGCGGGTCAAGCGGCGGAACAGCGTGCGCGGCGTGCACGGGTAGCCGCCGTAGAAGGCCATGTCCGGCTCGTCGGGGCCGAACTCCTCGCGGTGATGGGCGAAGTGGACGCGGCGGTAGAAGCCGATGGGCGTCCACACCGGATAGGCCACGAGCCAGGTGCCCACCCAGTCGTTCAGTCGCTTGTTGGTGAACAGCAGCTTGTGGGCCGACTCGTGCATGAGGATGGCGAACCGGGCGTAGACCGGTCCCATGAGCACGAAGGCGGCCACGTAGCCGATGGGGCTGTTCCACCACACGGCCAGCCCGACCATGACGACGACCCACGCCCACAGCCCGGCCACCGTCCGGGCGTTGGCCCAGCTGTCGATGCGCCGCAGCTCGGCGCGGATCTCGGGCCGGGGCACGCCGTTTGCGAGCAGCCGTTCGCTCGGCAGCACCGCGGGCCGGGTCTCCGGGGGAGCCACCATGGTGGCGGTCACGGCGCCTACATTACAGATTGAGAATAGATGGCACAAGATCGTAATAGACCGCTGACCGCCCGATCGGTCCTGGCCAGCACCCTGCTCGGCGCGGAGCCCCCGGAGCTCCCGGTGTCCCACCTGGTGGCCGTAGCCGGGCTGTTCGGGGTCAACCCCAACCGGGCCCGGGTGGCGCTCAGCCGCATGGTGGCATCGGGCGAGGCCACGACCGACGGGGGCGGCCGATACCGCCTGGCCGGGCACCTGCTCGCCCGCAAGCGCCGCCAGGCCATCAGCCGGGCCGGGCGCACCGGGCGGTGGGCCGGGCACTGGCACGTGGTCGTGCTGACGGCGGTGGGCGACACCGCCGAGGTGCGGGCCCAGCGCCGCCGTGCCCTGGAGGCCGCTCGGCTGGGGGAGCTTCGCCAGGGGGTATGGCTGCGCCCCGACAACCTCGCCGTCGAGCTCGACCACCCACTCGAGGGCGACACCGAGCGCTTCGTCGCTCGTCCCTCTGCTGACGGGGCGGTGCTGGCCCGGCGGTTGTGGGACCTCGACGAATGGGCGGCGCGCAGCCGGGAGCTGCTGACCGAAATGGCCGGGCGCCCCACCACCGGTCCCGGCGACCTGGCGCCGGGATTCGTGCTCTCGGCTACGGTGCTGCGCCACCTGCAGGCCGACCCTCTCCTGCCCCCCTCGCTGCTGGCCGGCGACTGGCCCGGCGACGAGCTTCGCCGCGCCTATGACGATTTCGATGCCCGCTACCGCTCGGTGTTGGCCGAATGGGGCCGGCGGGTCGGCTGAAGTGGTTCGGCTGAGCGGTTCGGCCGAGCGGTTCAGCGCGCCTCGGACGGCTCTTCGGCCGGCACCCAACGGCGGGCGCGTTCGACCGCCCCGCGCCACCCCGCATGGGCCGAGTCGGCGGCCGCCTGACTGGCCTTGGGGGCGACCTCGGCGTCGGCCTGCCAGAGACTCGAGAGCTCCTCCAGCGACCACACTCCTTCGGCCACCCCGGCCAGGGTGGCCGCCCCGAGGGCCGTGGTCTCGGTGGTCGTCGGCCGGCATACCGGGACCCGGATCTGGTCTGCCTGCAGCTGCAGCAGGAGCTCCAGCACCGAGGCGCCGCCGTCCACGCGCAGGGTCGTGAAGTCGTGGGTGGTGGCCCCGCGCATGGCGTCGACCACGTCGCGCACCTGGAAGGCGATGGCTTCGACGACGGCCCGTGCCACATGGGCGCGACCGATCCCACGGCTGAGCCCGACGAGCGTGCCTCGGGCGTAGGGATCCCACCAGGGACTTCCGAGCCCGGTGAAGGCCGGTACCAGGTAGACGCCTTCCGTGTTGGCCACGGAGGCGGCGAGCGGTCCGATGGCGGCGGCATCCTCGATGAGCCCGAGCCCGTCGCGCAGCCACTGGATGGCGGCGCCGGTGACGAAGACCGAGCCCTCGAGGGCATAGGCGTGCGGCGCCGCGCTGTGGCCGCCGAGGTCCCATGCCGCGGTGGTGAGCAGTCCTTCAGCGGGCGCTGGCAGCTCTGTGCCCACGTTGCACAGCACGAAGCTGCCAGTGCCGTAGGTGGCTTTGGCCATGCCGGGGCTGAAGCAGGCCTGGCCGAACAGCGCCGCCTGTTGGTCACCGGCCACGCCGCTCAGCGGTACCCCGTGCAGAGGCCTGCCGGGCGAGCCGAGGTCGCCCGCCACCACGCCGAGGCGTCCGCAGCTCGGTGCCACCTCGGCCAGGGCGCGGCGCGGGACGCCGAACAGCGCGCACAGCTCCTCCGACCACTGCCACGACTCGATGTCGAAGAGCAAGGTGCGGCTGGCATTGGACGGATCGGTGACCAACGCCCCGCCCGACGGCCCTCCGGTCAGGTTCCAGATCACCCACGAGTCGACCGTCCCGAGCACGAGGTCGTCGTCGGGGACCACGCCGGCGTCGGTGAGGAGCCAGGCCATCTTGGTGGCCGAGAAGTAGGGGTCGAGCACCAGGCCGGTGCGCCGGCGGACGAGGTCCTCGTGTCCGGCGGCCCGCAGCCGGTCGCAGGTCGCCGCCGTCCGGCGGTCCTGCCAGACGAGCGCCCGGTGTCGCGGACGGCCGGTGGAACGGTCCCAGGCCACCACCGTCTCGCGCTGGTTGGTGACGCCCACCGCGGCGATCGTCCGGCCGGCTTCGTGCTGGCGCGCGGACACCTCGACGAGGGTCGCTTCGACCAGCGTGCGGATCTCCTCGGGGTCGTGCTCCACCCAGCCGGGGTGGGGGAAGTGCTGGGTCAGCTCCCGGTAGGCGACGTCGACGACCCGTCCGTCCTCGCCCACCGCCAGGGTCCGGACTCCGCTGGTCCCGGCGTCCACGGCCACCACGCACGCCATCCCGGGGACGCTACGCACGTGAAGGGCCGCACGAGTGCAAACCATCGCGAATGGCCCGCAAGCTGGATCTTCGCCGCCACCCGTCCGTTGACAGGGCCGTAACTACAGTGCTGTAATGAGCACCTCATCTTGTGGTTGTCCGGGGGGAGACCACAACATCTTGTGGTCTT
>DATHCF010000284.1:0-13322 GCA_035319705.1 Acidimicrobiales bacterium
GATACGGGCCCGCGCTCGGGAGCTGTACCGCCGCGAGCTGCATGCGCTCGCCGGCCGGACCACCAAGTCGCACGAGCTCTATGAACGGGCGCGACGGACCATGCCGCTGGGCGTGGCCTCGTCCTTCCAGGCGGCCAAGCCGTATCCCGTCTACCTGTCGCGCGGCCAGGGCGCGGAGGTGTGGGACGTGGACGGCACGGGCTACTTCGACTTTCACAACGGCTTCGGCGCCATGGCCGTCGGGCATGCGCATCCCAAGGTGGTGGAGGCCATCGCTCGCGTCGCTCGACGTGGCACCCACTTCGCCGTCACCACCGAGGACTCGGTGCTGCTGGCCGAGGAGCTGTGCCGGCGCTTCGGGCTGGAGCGTGTCCGGTACGCCAACTCGGGCACCGAAGCCACCATGGACGCCATCCGCCTGGCCCGGGCGGCCACCGGGCGCGACCATGTGGTGAAGATCGAAGGCTCGTACCACGGGCACCACGACACGGTGATGTACTCGGTCTCCCCCAGCCTGCAGCTCGTCAGGGAGGCCGACGTCACCGGCGCCGAGCCGCCGGCCTCGCGCGGCATTCCCGGGCTCCTGGCGCAGCTGACCCAGGTGGTGCCGTTCAACGACCTCGGCGCCGTGGAGGCCCTGTTCGCCGTTCGAGGCGAGGAGATCGCCTGCTTCATCCTGGAGCCGGTGATGATGAACATCGGCGTGGTGCTCCCCCGTCCCGGGTACCTGCAGGGGCTGCGGCGTCTGTGCACCGAGTACGAGGTGGTGCTGATCTTCGACGAGGTGAAGACCGGCGCCACCATCGCCGCCGGCGGGGCCACCGAGCGCTTCGGGGTCCGGCCCGACCTCGTGTGCCTTGCCAAGTCGGTGTTCGGCGGCACGCCCGGCGGCGCCTTCGGTGGCCGCGCCGAGTTGATGGAGCTGATCGGCCAGGGTGTGGCCCAGCAAGGGACGTTCAACGGCAACCCGCTCGTGGCTGCCGCCGGCTTGGCGGCCATGACCGAGGTGCTCACCGCCGATGCCTACGAGGAGCTGGCCAGACTGGGAAGCCGTCTGGCCGCCGGATGCCAGGAGGCCGTCACCGCCTTCGAGCTCCAGGCGCATGTGGTGGACCTGGGCTGCAAGGGCTGCGTCTCGTACCGGCCCGAACCTTTGTTGGACTACCGCAGCTTCCTCGAGACCGATCCCGACCTGTTCGACGCCTCGTGGGCGTGGCTGCTGAACCGCGGCATCTTCATGACCCCTGGTAACGAAGAGCAGTGGACGCTGTCCGCCCAGCACGCGGATGTGCATGTCGACCGGTTCGTCGAGGTGTTCTCCGACTTCTGCGCGGCCGTGGCCGGCTGAGCATCGCCGGGTGAGCGCTTCACAGTCCGAGGTCGTCGCGGGCACGAAACCACCATCCGGCCGTGCGCAGCAGCTGCGGGCGGCGAGCGGCGGCGGGCACCGGCCTGAACCGCTCCCCATCGGCGAAGGCGGACGTGAGCGGCTCGCCCCCGAGCCAGCGGCCGATAGTGGTTCCGAGGTGCACCGACAGCACCACCCCGGTGCCGGAGTAGCCGGCCGCGTACACGACGCCGCTCGACGGGTCGCGTCCCACATGTGGACGGCGGTCCATGCTCAAGTCGACCAGCCCGCCCCAGGCCCGCTCCACGCGTACCCCGCGCAGCTGCGGATGGACGGCCACCATGGCTGCGTACAGCCGCTCTCGTGCCTGTTCCACGGTGGTGGGGGCGAACGAGGTCCGGCCGCCGAAGAGGATCCGGGTACCGTCGGGCGACAGGCGCCAGTAATTGAGGAAGTTGCGGGTGTCGAAGAACATCCGCCGGCGCGGGCTCACCGAGTGGGCCAGGTCCTCCCCCAGCGCCTCGGTGGCGATGACGAAGCTGCCGACCGGCAGGATCCGGCGGGCCAGGAACGGCAGCAGCCCGGGCGCATCGGTGCTGCTGGCCCCGGTGGCGGCCACCACTTCCCCCACCCGGACCGGTCCGGCCGTGGTGTGCAGCGTCTTGCCCGCCCCGCTCGGTTGCACCGACCGGGCGCGGACGTTCCCGTGGACCACGGCGCCCGCTCGCCGGGCCGCCGCCAGCAAGCCTTGGAGGAGGACGGCCGGCTGGAGCGCGGCGCTCCGCTCGAGAGCCAGTCCGCCGGCAAAACGCCGCGAGCCGATCTCGGGCGCCAGCTCGTCCGGGCCGAGGAAGTGCGCCTGCTCACCGAGCAGCTGGTGCGCCTCGGCCGCTTCTCTGAGCCGGCGGGCATGGCGCGGGTGCACGGCCAGCTCGACATGTCCGCTGCGGGCCCAGCTGCAGTCGATGTGCTCGTCGGCCACCAGACGTTCGAGCTGGGCGAAGGCGGCCACCGACTCGTGCCATTGGTCCGGCCCTCCGGGAGCGGCCAACAGGTCGGGCAGCTCTCCCTTGGTGCCGGGAATGGCCATGCCGCCGTTGCGGCTGCTGGCCTCCGAACCGGGTGCCGCGGCGTCGAGCAGGACCACCGCCCGGCCCCGCCGTGCCAGTTCCAGCGCGGCGCCGGCTCCGGTGTACCCGGCCCCGATCACGGCCACGTCAGCCTCCTGGTCCCACGGCTGCGGATCGTGCGGCGAGACAGGGGGCGCAGCGTCCCACCAATAGGGTGTGGCGGCGTACGAGGGGGACAGCGGGGCTCCGGGCGTGGCCACAGGCTGGCATCGCCGCGCGGTGCGCTCAATACCGGGCCGGGAGCCGATCGTGCCCAGAGCTGAGGGGACCCCCGTCGACGACGTGGACCTTCGCATCATCGCCGAATTGCAGGCCGACGGACGGCGCCCTTACACCCAGATCGCCCCGAAGGTGGGCCTGTCGGAAGCCGCCGTACGTCAGCGGGTGCAGCGACTGGTCGACACCGGGGTGGTGCAGATCGTGGCGGTCACCGATCCCCGGGTGCTGGGCTTCGGCCGCCAGGCCATGATCGGGTTACGGGTGGAGGGCGACACGCGCAAGGTGGCCGACGCCTTGGCCGCCATGTCCGAGGTCGAGTACGTGGTGCTCACCGCCGGATCGATCGACGTGCTCGCCGAGGTGGTGGTGGAGGACGACGAACGTCTCATCGAGCTGCTCAACGACAAGATCCGCGTCCTACCCGGGGTGCGCGGGACGGAGACCACCATCTACCTGCGGATCCACAAGGAGAGCTACCAATGGGGACGGCCGTGAGCCCGCGGCCGTCGACGGCGTATGGGTTCAGGCGTGGTGGACCAGCCAGCCGATCCCCTGGTACGCCCGGTAACCCAGGTAGACGACGGTGGCCACCAGCATCAGCTTGAAGTGCCAGGGCACCGGGCGGTGCTCCTCGACCAGCACCGTCCCGCACTTCGGGCAGGCGCCGTCCTCGGTGAGGTCGTCCTCCTCGACCGAGTCCTGACATTCGTCGCACCACAGGGCCGTCGTGCTCATCTCGGCAACCGGACGCGCAACTTGAGTGGCGTAGGGCCGAGACCGAAGTGCTCGCGCAGCTTTCGCTCGACGTAGCGCAGATAGGGGGCCGGCAGGCGCCCGGTGGCGAACAGGGTGAAGGTCGGGGGCTCCGCCGCGCCCTGCACGGCGTAGCGGATCCGCGCCCCGGGAGCGGCATGGGCGGCCTGGATGGCGCGTACGGCCCGGTTGAGCTCGGGCGTGGGGATACGCCGGCGGTAGGCGTCCAGTGCGCTGCGCAAGGCGGGGATGATGCGATGCACGCCGCGGCCGGACAGGGCGCTCACCTTGAGCACGGGCGCCTCGCCCAGAAAGGCCAGGCGGTCGCCCAGGTCGTGGAGGACGCCGGCCCGCTGCTCGGCGTCGAGCAGGTCCCACTTGTTGAGGACGACGACGGCGGGGCTTCCCGAGGCGCCGATGCGCTCGGCCAGGCGCTGGTCCTGATGGGTGATGCCGTCGCCGGCGTCGATCACGAGCAGCACGACGTCGGCGGAGTCCAAAGCGGCGAGCGCCCGGACCACGGCGAAGTACTCGGTTCCCGTCTCGGTACGCGCGGCCCGGCGCATGCCGGCGGTGTCCACGAAGCAGATCGGCCCGTCGCTGGTGTCGAGCACCGTGTCCACCGCGTCGCGGGTGGTGCCGGGAAGGTCGTGCACGACGGCGCGCTCCTCGCCGATGAGCCGGTTGAACAGCGTGGACTTGCCCACGTTGGGACGGCCCACCAGCGCCACGCGCGGGCACTTGGCGCCGGGCGCGCCGGCCGCCTCCTCGCCTTCTGTATGGCCGGCCTGGCCGGCCGGCGTCTGCTCCTCCGTGGCAGTCGGCGGGGGGAGGCGCCGCACGATCTCGTCCAGCAGGTCGCCCGCTCCCCTGCCGTGCAGGGCGCTCACCATGTAGGGCTCGCCCAGCCCCAACGACAGCGCCTCCCACGCATCGGACTCGCGCCCGGCGTTGTCGACCTTGTTGACGACCAACAGCACCGGCCGCCCCGTTGCACGCACCCGGCGGGCCACCTCCTCGTCCTCCACGGTGACGCCCACGGTGCCGTCCACCACCACCAGCACCAGATCGGCCTGTTCGGCCGCCTTGGCCGACTGTGCGCTCACCTTGGCGTCGAGGTCGTCGCCCCGGCGTAACCAGCCCCCGGTGTCCACCACGGTGAACGGGCGGCCGTTCCACTCCGCCTCCAGCGCCAGTCGGTCACGGGTCACCCCGGGTCGTTCCTCCACCACGGCCACCCGGCGGCCAACGAAGCGGTTGGCCAGCGTCGACTTGCCCACGTTGGGGCGGCCGGCGATGGCCACCACCGGCTGCTCAGGCGCCACGGCGCGCCGCCGAAAGCGCCCGAGCCAGCGACGCCCCGTCGCTCGGCACCACCTCGACCGGCCGCGGCAGGTCGGACACCGCACAGCCGTCGAGGAAGCGGCCGCCCGACAGGCACACGTCGGGCAGCAGATAGCGCTCGTCTTCGGGCTGTCGGCCGAGCACGGCGGACACGTCGGCACCGGTGAGCAACCCGGTGACGGCGATGGTGCCGCCGAAGAACCGGTTGGCCACCGGGAGCAGGCGGATGGGGCGGCCCCGCTCCTGCAGGGGGGCGAGCAGTGGAGCGAGCACGTCCGCCCCGTACTCGCCGGTGAGCACCGCCACCGGCCGCTCCCCGCTCGAGAGCGGTGCTCCGTCGCCGCCGTGTCGGGGCGCGCGGTAACCGTGTGCCGGCGCCCCGTCCACCCAGGCGAAGAAGCCCGGTCGCACGCCGTAGGCACAGGAGTCGTCGCCGGCGAAGGCCGCCTCGAAGGCGCGCGCCATGCCGATGCCGTTCTCGTGCTGGGGGAAACCGTCGTAGGCATGCGCCGGGGGAAAGGGCCGCTTCGCCATCAGGTAGTACTCGTCGGCGGCGTAGACCAGACGGCGTCCGAGAAGCGACATGGCGATGGCCTGCCACTGTTCGACCGTCGACAGCACCTGCTCGGCCTCTGCGGTGGTGTGCGGGCGCATGGAGGATTCGGTGGAGAAGCGGCTCAAGCCGAGGGGCACGCAAGCCACGCTGGCCAGTTCGGGGTACTGGTCGAGTATCCCCGCCATGCTGGCCTCGAGCGCATCGCTGTCGTTCACCCCGGGGCACACCACCACCTGGCCGTGGACCTCGATCCCGCCGTCCAGCAGCGCCCGCAACCAGCGCAGACTGGTGGCGCCGCGCTCGTTGCGCAGCATCCTGGCCCGCAGCGCCGGGTCGGTGGTGTGGATGGAGACGAACAGCGGCGACAGCCGCTCGCCCAGCACCCGCTGCAGGTCGAGCTCGGTGAAGCGGGTCAAGGTGGTGAAGTTCCCGTAGAGGAATGACAGCCGGTAGTCGTCGTCCTTCAGGTACAGGCTGCGGCGCATGCCTCTGGGCAGCTGGTAGATGAAGCAGAACTCGCAGTGGTTGTCGCAGGTGCGGACCCGGTCGAAGACGGCGGAGGACACCTCCGCCCCGAGCACCTCGCCGGCGGCCTTGTCCACCACGAGCTCGATCACCTCGTGCCCCCGCCTGAGGCTGAGCTCCGGATCGGCGTCGTCCACCAGCAGCCGGTACTCGATCACGTCGCGCGGCACCTGGCCGTCGACGGAGACGATCTCGTCGCCCACCTGCAGCCCGGCTCGAGCGGCGGCGGAGGCGGCGGCCACCGAGACCACCCGGGGCGCCGACATGGCCGTAAAGGCTACCGGCGCCGGGCGGGGCTCCTGGCCGCGCCGGGGCCGCCACCTGCGCCGTTAGCCTTCTGCCCGTGCAGGTCGACAAGGTCCTGCTGGCATCGCCCCGCGGGTTCTGCGCCGGCGTCGAAAAGGCCATCAAGGCGCTGGCCTGGATGGTGCGCGTCTTCGAGCCGCCCGTCTACTGCTACCACGAGATCGTCCACAACCAGCACGTGGTGGAGCAGTTCAGAGCCCGCGGCGTCGTATTCGTAGACGACGTGCAGGAGGTGCCGGCCGGTGCGCCGCTCATGCTGTCGGCCCACGGATCGGCGCCGGTGGTGGTGGAAGAGGCGCGTCGGCACGGACGAGTGGTGGTCGACGCCGTCTGCCCACTCGTCACCAAGGTCCATCACGAGCTCAAGGTGCGTGCCCGCAAGGGCTTCACCGTGCTGTATGTCGGCCACCAAGGCCACGAGGAGGCGGTCGGCACCATGGCGGTCGCCCCCGAGGCGGTGCACCTGGTCCAGTCCGTGGCCGAGGTCGACGCCCTGGCCGGCTCTCTGGAGGCGGGAACTCCGGTGGCGTTGTTGGCCCAGACGACGCTCAGCCACGACGAGTGGTCCGGGATCATGTCGCGCGCCCGGGAGGTCTTTCCCGGACTGTGGATGCCGAACCGCTCGGATCTGTGCTTCGCCACCACCAATCGCCAGGCGGCGCTCAAGGCCATCGCCGGACGGTCGGAGGCGGTGGTGGTGATCGGGTCGGAGAACTCCTCGAACACCCGGGCCCTCGAGCGGGTGGCGGCGTCGCTCTGCCCTCGTGTGGTGCGCGTCAACGACGCCGCGGAGCTGCCGGACGACCTGCGGGGCACGGTGGGGGTGACGGCGGGCGCTTCGGCGCCGGAAGAGCTCGTGGCCCGGGTCATCGCCAGGCTGGCTCCCCGACACGGGGTGGAGGAGGTCCACGTCACCGAGGAGGAGGAGTACTTCCCCCCGCCACCGGAGCTCCGTGACCTCCTGCGGGGACTGGCCGCCGCCCTGTCGCTGGGGCTCGGAGCCCCGGCCTCCGCCGACTCCGGCACCGACGCGGAGCCGGGCGCCGGCGACCGCTTCGTGTCCGCCGCGCAGGTGCTGGCCGGACTGACGGACTGATGGCTTGACGGCCACTTCCCAGCGTTTTCCCAGCGAACCGGCGCCGAACCGCACGTCCGGGAATGCGACAATGACGCCATGACCGAGACCACCACCTTCCGGCGAATGGACGAGTCCACCCCCGAGCAGTGGGCCGAGATCGGGGCGAAGACCTTTGCCCATCAGGAGCGGGTGGCAGAGGCCGTACTCGGGATGCTCCGCGCACTGGCGGCCATCACCGACGGCTTCGCTGTGGATCAGCTGACCCACTCCTTGCAGACCGCCACCCGGGCCGAGGAGGCCGGCGCCGACGAGGAGATGGTCGTGGCCGCCTTGTGCCACGACATCGGCAAGTACGTGTCGGTGCCCAACCATCCGAGGATCGCCGCGGAGATCCTGCGCCCCTACGTCCGCAGCGACGTTTACCACGTCATCCGCGCGCACCAGGACTTCCAGGGACGCCACTACTACCACCACTTCGGCGGGGACCCGAACGCCCGTGACAAGTACCGGGACGAGACGTGGTTCGCCCTGGGCGAGCGCTTCGCCGACGAATGGGACCAGACGAGCTTCGACCCCGACTACCCCACCGAGGACCTGTCGCACTTCGAGCCGGTCGTCCGGCGGGTGTTCGCCACGCCCACGTCGGGGTGATGGCCAGCCCGTTGCCGGCGGCGCCGGGACGCGCCGGGACGCCGGCGTCCGGGCGACGCGGCGAGTTGCGCCGGCAGATGACCGAGCTCGGCCGGCAGGACTTCCTGCGTCGCCATCCCGATGCGCACTTCGGGCCGGTGGTGGCACTGTTCGCGTCCTACCTCGAAGCCGACAACATCGGCCCGGTCCTGCGGCGGGTACCGACCGAGTCGCACGGCATGGCCGTGTCCACCCTGGTGGTGGTGGACGGGGGCGACGACAGCACCGACGAAGTGGTGGCCGAGGCGGGCGCCTACTGCGCCGTGCTGCCGGTGAACATGGGCCAGGGTGTAGCCCTGCGACTCGGGTACCAGCTGGCCGCCGAGCACGGAGCGAAGTACGTGGTGACCGTGGACGCCGACGGGCAGGACGAACCGGGGGCCATCTCCGACCTGCTGGCGCCGCTTGTGTCCGGCGAAGCCGACTTCGTCATCGCCAGCCGGCGCCTCGGCACCGACGAGACCACCGACCCGATGCGCCGGGCCGGCGCCGTCGTGTTCTCGGCCGTCATCAACCGCCTCATCGGACAGCACCTCACCGACACGTCCAACGGGTTGCGGGCCTTGCGCATCGAAGTGCTCGAGGACGTGACCCTCGAGCAGGACCAATACCAGACGGCCGAGTTGATCATCAGCGCCGCGGCGCGTGGCTGGCGCCTGGCCGAGGTGCCGGTGGTGCGCCACCCCCGCACGTCGGGGACGTCCAAGAAGGGCCGCAACGCCCTGTTCGCCTATCGCTACGCCCGGGTGATCGCCCGCACCTGGTGGCGCGAGCGGCGCCGGTCTCGCTGACGGCGTGACAGAAGGCGCCGCCACGAGCCGGTGTGACGCGCCGTCCCGCCGGCGCCGCCTGATGATCTGGGGGCTGGTCTTCGTCGGCATCCCCGTCGTGTTGTTCGGTGTGCCCGCCCTGTTCGGGGTGCCGTGGCTGGTCGACGACAACCTCATCCAGAACTTCCCCCTGCGCAGTCTCGTGGGCACCGACCTGCGCGCCGGCCACCTGCCGCTGTGGGATCCCTACCTCTGGTCGGGCTCACCGCTTCTGGCCGGCTTCGCCGCCGGGGCCGCCTATCCGGCCACCTGGCTCTTCGCCGTGCTGCCGCATGTGGGCGCCTGGGTGGTGGGCCAGGTGGCGTCGGTGGTGGTGGCCGGCTCGGGGATGTTGGTGCTGCTGCGCGGCCAGGGACGCAGTCACCTGGCCGCCGGGCTGGGCGCGGCTGCCTTCAGCTTCGGCGGGTTCATGGCGGCGCAGAGCGTGCACATCGACCTGGTCGAAGCGGGGGGCTGGCTGGTGTGGGCCTTCGTGGCCCTCGACCGAATCGGCCGGGAACGCCACGACAGGGCGGTGCTCGGCTGGGTGGCGCTGCTCGGGGTGGCGCTCGGGCTGATGGTGCTCTCCGGCGCGGCCGAGCCCATCCTCGACGGCGGCGTCGCCCTCGTCCTCTACGGCCTGTGGGTCCTGTGGCGCAACCACGGCCGGCGCCTGCGGGTGCTCGTCGCCATGGCCGGCGGCGGCGTGCTCGGAGGGTTGGTCTCCGCCGCGCAGCTGCTCCCCGGAAGCCTGCTGCAGGCCCAGTCACAGCGTGGGCTGCAGAGCTACTGGTATTTCACCTCCGGCTCGATGAACAAATCACTCACCGTACTGCTGCTCGACCCGCTGCTGCTCGGGAGCGCCCACAGCGTGCCGCTGTCGTACGTGGGGACCTTCAACCTCGAAGAGATCTCGGGATATGTCGGGATCATGGCCATCATGGGGGCGCTGGGGCTGTTGGCCAAGCGGCACCGCCGCCACCCGGAGTCCTCGCAGTGGTGGATCTGGTACGTGATCGCCGTGGTGGGGTTGCTGCTCGTGTGGGGCGGCTTCACCCCGTTGGGACACCTCGAGTACCTCGTCCCCTTCTACAACCGCGAGCGGCTCCTGGCTCGCAATTGGCTCGAGGTCGACCTGGCCCTGGTTGTGCTGTTCGCCGCCTGGGTGGACCACATGCTGCTGTCACCGGAACCGGCCCCTGACCCGCCGGCCGGCGCCGGCCGGCGCCGGTGGTCGTCCGACGTGGTGCTCTCGCTCCTGCCGGTCGCTGCGGTGGTGATCCTCCAGCTGGTGCTGGCCGCCGGCGGCGCATGGTTCCCCCACGTCCTGCACGTGCCCCAGCCGGTGTCGTACTCGGTGCTGTGGAAGCAGGACCTGCTTCTGTGCATCCCCAGCGCCATCGCCCTGCTGGCGGGCTGGTTGGTGCTCAACCGCGCTCGGCTGGCGCGGAGCATCGGCCGGCTGGTGGTGGTGGTGCTGGTGGCCGATCTCGTGTTCTTCAACGTGATGGTGCAGACCGACCCGCAGCTACAGACGGCGGTGAGCGCCGGCTCGGCCGCCGACACACTGGCGGCGGTGGTGCAGAAAGCGGCGGCGGGATCGGGCGGGCGGCCGCCGAGCTTCGCCCTCTACGACCCGGACCGCTACTACAGCGCCGAGACCAACGCCCTCGGCCAGCCCGACCTGAACGTCCTTCGGCAACTGTCGAGCGTCCAGGGATACGGCCCGCTCGTCACCGCCGGCTACGACGACGCCACTGGCACGCACCTGCAGGGCAACCTCACCGCCGCCGACCTGTCCGACGGCGCCTTCGCCGGGTTGGACCTCGGTGTGTTGGCCGTCCCGCCCCAGTACTTCGTCTCGATGGTGGTGGCCCCCTCAGGCGTGCACGCCACCCTGCCCGGCACGGTCGGCCCCACGCCGGCGGCCACGCCGCTGCCCCCCGTCGCAGCGGACCGCCAGGCCCCGTCCACCCCGTCCGTCACCCCCGCCACCTCCCCGGCGAACTATTCGAAATTCCTGCCGCCGTCCCGGTCGGTGCCGGTGGCGGCCGGCGGCACCCGGACGTGGTTCTTCGGCACGGTGCTCGCCGTACGGACCGTCCGCCTGCCCACCGCGGGCACAGCTCACCTGCGGGTGGGGCTGCTCGGCCCTTCGGGCACCGAGGTGCAATGGCTCGACGGCTCGGCCGGCTCGGCAGTGAGCGGCACTCCCCTGCAGCTCGCCGCCCCCGGCGCGCCCGACGCCTCCGGTGTGGTCGTCGAACAGGTCGGTGGCGAGACGAGCGTGGCGGTGGGCCCGGCGGTGGTGTGGACCGCCGGCCAGGGCGCCTACCGGCTCGACGGCGGCCTGCGCGACGTCGTCACCTCGCCGCGCTGGCGATACGACGGTCAGCTCGACGACTTCGCCCTGTTCGAGGAGGCGGCCTCCGGCGCCGTCCTCCTCCGCCCGTCGGCGGCCGGGAGCGCCCGCGTGCTGTCGGCTCCGGCATGGGGGACCGAACGGGTGGAGGTGCGCACCACCCGTCCGGCCACCTTGGTGCGCGTCCAGGCATACGCCAGGGGTTGGCAGGCGGCGCTGACCGGGCCGCCCGGCAAGCCTGGTGCGGCGTCGTCGCTGGTGGTGGTGCGCCACGGCCTGCTCCAGGCGGTGCGGATCCCGGCCGGGGTGCACGTGGTCATCTTCCGCTACCGCCCCCATCGGGTGGAAGAGGGCTTGGCGCTGTCGGCGTTGGGGGCGCTTGTGGCCGGCGCCCTGGGCGGCGTCTCTTTCCGCCACCGGCGCCGGCTCGCCACTGGGCCTCGTCGTAGAGCCGCTGCAGCTCGGCCCGAAGCTCCTCGGTCAGCTCGTGCACCTGATGACGCGGCACCCGTCCACCCGTCGAGCGCGCCGGTGGGCGGAGGGGCTTTCCCACCACCACGTGGACCTTGACCGGGCGCACGAACTTCGAGCCTTTCGGCATGGCCTCGGCCGTGCCGCCGATGCCGATGGGGACGATGAGCGCACCGGTGCGCGCCGCGAGGAACGGCGCTCCCTCGTGCAGCTCTTCGATCACCGGGCCGGCCCGTCTGGTGCCTTCCGGGAACAGCACCAAGGCGCCACCGGACTCGAGCACGGCCTGGGCGCGGGCCATGGACTTGCGGTCGGCGCCGGTGCGGTCGACGGGAAAGGCGCCGATCGAGTGCAAGAACCGTCCGAAGCCTTCTGAGCTCCACAGGTCGTCCTTGGCCATGTAGTGCAGCCGGCGCCCGGTGACCTGGGCGGCGACCAAGAAGTCCATGAAGCTGCGGTGCACCGGGCACAGGATCACCGGGCCGCGCAGCGGCACGTTCTCCGCCCCGTCCACCTCGACCCGCCAGTAGAGGCGGGCGATGGCGCGCACCAGGGCGCGCGCCGAGAAGTACAGCCATCCGGGCAGCTCGGCACCGTGGGTGGTGCCGGCCTCGGCCGGCTCGGGCTCTTCGTGCACATGGCTCACCGGCACGTGCGCACCTCGACACGGCTCACAGGCACGTGAGCACCTCGGCCAGCACCTGCTCCGCCTCCTTGCCCGTGGAGTCGACCACGATGGCGTCGGACGCCACCGACCTCGGATCGGGCAGGGGCGACACGAGGCGCGTGGAATCGAGCGAGTCGCGATGGTCGATGGCCCTGGCCACCTCGGCGAGGTCGGACGCCCCGCGCTCGGTCGCCCGGCGCCGTGCCCGCTCGTGCGACCCGGCAGTCAGGTACACCTTGACGTCGGCATCGGGCAGGACCACCGTCCCGATGTCACGGCCCTCCACCACTCCCCCACCATGCTCGTCGACCCACTCCCGCTGGCGTCGCACCATCTCGGCGCGCACGGCCGGGATGGCGGCCACCGCCGACACCGAGGCGTCGACGGCCGGTGTCCGGATGGCCGTGGTCACGTCCGTATCGTCCACCACCACCCGGCCGTCGTCGCCCATGTCGATGCGCAGCCGCTGCGCCAACTGTGTCACCGCCGCGGTGTCGGAAGGATCCACGCCCGCCTCGAGCGCCGCCCAGGCCACGGACCGGTACATGGCTCCGGTGTCCAGGCGCTCGAGCCCCAGACGCTCGGCCAGCGACCGCGCCAGGGTCGACTTCCCCGCCCCCGCCGGCCCGTCAATGGCCACGGTGCGCACGGCGCGCCTGCTCACGCCCCGACCTCCGCCCGGCCGAAACCGGCCAGGGTCCGCAGGTGGGCGTCGAAGGCGCGGTAGCTGGTGGCGGTGGCCGCCCATCCGCTCACCGTGGTCTCGCCGGGGCCGGCGGCCAGGCCGGCCACCGCCGCCGCCATGGCCATACGATGGTCGCCGGAGGAGTCCACCTGCGCCGGATGTAGGCGAGCGACGCCGGACACGATCAGGTCGTCGCCGTGGGCTTCGGCCGTCGCCCCGAAGGCACGCACGAGCTCGACCACGCCGGCGAGACGATCCGACTCCTTCACCCGGAGCTCCCCCACGGAGTGGAACACCGTGGTGCCCTCGGCCAGCGCGGCGGCCACCGCCAGCGCCGGCACCTCGTCGAGCCCGGTGATCTCCGCCGCCTCCACCTCTG
>DATHCF010000285.1:0-8759 GCA_035319705.1 Acidimicrobiales bacterium
CTGCGCCGCCGTGGCATCGAGTACCGCGGCGTGCTGTACGCCGGTCTCATGCTGACCGACGACGGGCCCAAGGTGCTCGAGTACAACGTGCGCTTCGGCGACCCGGAGGCCCAGGTGGTGCTGCCCCGGGTGGACGGCGACGTGACGGGTTTGCTGGCCGAGGCCGCCTCCGGCCGGCTGCGCAGCGACCCGCGTCCGGCCCCCATGGCGGCGGTCTGCGTGGTGCTGGCATCCTCCGGTTATCCGGGCTCCCCGCGCACCGGTGAGGTGATCGAGGGGCTGGAACAGGCGGGCGAGGTGCCGGGCGTGACCGTGCTGCACGCCGGCACGGCCCTCGACGACCACGGCCGCGTGGTATCTGCCGGAGGGCGGGTGCTGTCGGTGGTGGGCGTGGCCGGCGACCTGCCGGGGGCCCGCCGGCGCGCCTACGAAGGGGTATCGCGCATCGACTGGCCCTCGATGTGCTTCCGTAGGGACATCGCCGCCGCCGCCGCCGACTCCGCCATGGCCGTGGGAACCGAGGGGGGCAGGTGATCCCGCGCTACTCGCTTCCCGAGATGGCGTCGCTGTTCAGCGACGAGGCCCGCCTGGCCATGTGGCTGGAGGTGGAGCTGCTGGCGGTGGAGGGGTGGGCCGAGCTGGGAGAGATCCCCTCCGACGTGGCCGCCGCCGTTCGCAAGCGGGCGCCGGCGGTGACCGCCGAGCTGGTGTGGCGCGTGGCCGAGCGCGAGAAGGTCACCGACCACGACGTGGCCGCCTTCGTCGACGTGGTCCAGCAGGCCGTCGGCCCACCGGAGGGCTCGTGGGTCCACTACGGGCTCACCTCCTCGGACGTGGTGGACACCGCCTTGTGCGCCAGTCTGGTGCGCGCCACGGAGCTGCTGCTCGAGGCGTCCGACCAGCTGGTGGCGGTGCTGAAGCGCCGGGCGATCGAGTTCCTCGACACGCCGATGGCCGGCCGCACCCACGGCATGCACGCCGAGCCCACCACCTTCGGGGCCAAGCTGGCGCTGTGGTGCCTGCAGGCCGACCGGGACCGCCAGCGCCTGCGCAACGCCCGGGCCCGGGTGGCGGTGGGCAAGCTGTCGGGGGCGGTGGGGACGTACTCGAACATCGACCCGCTGGTCGAGTCCTTCGTGTGCCGTACCCTCGGGCTGACCCCGGTGCCGGCCACCCAGGTCATCGCCCGTGACCGTCACGCCGAGCTGCTCTATGCCTGCGCCGCGGTCGGGACCACGGTGGAGACCATCGCCACCGAGATCCGTCACCTGGCCCGCAGCGAGGTGGGCGAGGTGGAGGAGGCCTTCGGCGCCGGCCAGAAGGGCTCGTCGGCCATGCCGCACAAGCGCAATCCCATCCTTTCCGAGCGCCTGGCCGGGCTGGCCCGGGTGCTGCGCGGGTACCTGCAGCCGGGACTCGAGGACGTCGCCCTGTGGCACGAGCGCGACATCTCCCACAGCTCGGTGGAGCGGGTGGTGCTCCCCGACGCCTGTGGACTCACCTATTACTGCCTGCGCAAGGCCGCCGCGTTGGTGGACGGGCTGGAGGTGCACGCCGAGCGCATGCGGGAGAACGTGGTCGACGGGTCACTTGGCCTGGTGTTCAGCCAGTCGGTGCTGCTGGCCCTCGTATCCTCGGGTATGGGACGCGACGCCGCCTACCGGATCGTCCAGCGCGACGCCCGGCTGGCCTCCGAGCAGCGCCGGCCGTTGCGATCGGTGTTGGAGGAGGACGCCGAGGTGGCACTGGACGGAGCCGCGCTGGACCAGGCGTTCAGTTTGGCCCGGGCATTGCGCCACGTACGACGCTTGGCAGAAGCACTCGAGGAGGTGGACGGGTGAGCTTGGAAAAGCTCTACAGCGGAAAGGTCCGCGACATCTACGCCGCGGGCGAGGACCAGCTGCTGATGGTGACCTCGGACCGCATCTCGGCGTTCGACGTGATCCTGGAGGAGCCCATCCCCGACAAGGGGCGGGTGCTGACCGCCATGACGGTCCATTGGCTCGACGCGCTGTCGGACCTGGCCCCGAGCCACCTGGTGAGCGCCGACCCGTCGCGCTTCCCCGCCGGCGCCGAGGAGCTCGGCGACGTGGCCGGGCGGACGATGCTCGTGCGCAAGGCGGACATGCTGCCGGTCGAGTGCATCGTGCGCGGGTACCTGGCCGGATCGGGATGGAAGGAGTACCAGGCGTCGCAGACCCTGCACGGCCAGCCACTGCCCACCGGACTCGAGCAGGCCGACCGGCTGCCCGAGCCGCTGTTCACCCCCTCGACCAAGGCCACCGAGGGACACGACCTCAACATCTCCTTCGAGGAGGCGGTGGAGATCCTGGGCAAGGAGACGGCGAGCGCGGCACGCGACCTGTGCGTCGAGGCCTACCGCCGGGCGCACGAGGCGGCGGAGGCACAGGGGATCATCGTGGCCGACACCAAATTCGAGCTCGGCTTCATCGACGGGCGGCTGGCCGTCTGCGACGAGGTGCTCACCCCGGACTCCTCGCGGTTCTGGCCGGCGGACCAGTGGCAGCCCGGCACCAACCCGCCCTCCTACGACAAGCAACCGGTGCGCGACTGGCTGGAGGGAAGCGGGTGGGACAAGACCCCGCCACCACCGGTCCTGCCGGCGGAGGTGGTGCGGGCCACGAGCGAGCGATACGTCACCGCCTACGAGCGCATCTGCGGCCGACGCCTTTCCGACTGGTACGGGGCGGACCGGTCCGGGTCCGACCGGCACGGGGCGGCCAGGTGAGGTTCTCGGTGTTGGTGGAGGTGTGCCTGCGCCCGGGTATCGCCGACCCCCAGGGGGCCACCATCGAGCGCGCCCTTCCGGCGCTTGGCTTCGAGGGGGTGGAGGACGTGCGGGTCGGCAAGGCCATCCGCTTCACGGTGGAGGCGGCCGACGAGGAGCAGGCCCGCGCCGAGGCGCAGGCCATGGTGGAGCGGCTGCTGGCCAATCCGGTGATCGAGGAGGCGCACGTGCAGATGGAAGGAGCGCTGTCGGCCGGCACCGCGGGAGGCCGGCCGTGAGCGCGCGCATCGCCGTGTTGGTGTTCCCCGGGAGCAACTGCGAGCACGACGTGGTACGGGCGGTGTCGCTCGTGGGCGGAGCCGACGCCGAGCTCGTCTTCCACGACTGCCCGGCGCTCGAGGGCTTCGACGCCGTGGTGCTGCCCGGTGGGTTCGCCCACGGCGACTACCTGCGTCCGGGGGCGCTGGCCCGCTTCTCGCCGGTCATGGACGCGGTCGGCCGCTTCGCCGCCGAGGGCGGCCCGGTGGTCGGCATCTGCAACGGCTTCCAGGTGCTCACCGAAGCCGGGCTCCTCCCGGGGGCGCTGCAGAAGAACAGCGGGTTGCGCTTCTTGTGCAGCGAGGTCCCGGTGGAGGTGTGCTCGACCCGCAGCGCCCTCACCTTCACCCTCGGGGCCGGCGACCGTCTGCTGCTGCCCATCAACCACTTCGAGGGCAACTACACCTGCGACGACACCACCTTGGCCCAGCTCCGTGACGAGGAACGGGTGGTGCTGCGCTATGCGGACAACCCCAACGGCTCGGTGGACGACATCGCCGGGGTGTGCAACGCGAGCGGCAACGTGGTCGGTCTCATGCCCCATCCCGAGCGGGCCTGTGACCCGTTGACCGGCAACACCGACGGCCGGGGCCTGGTCGAGTCGCTCGTCAAGTGGGCGGCGAGCCGGAGCGGCTGATCCCGGCCTTGGCCAATACCCCGGCGGGCACGCCGGCGGCCCGCCAGGCGCTGTAGGAGATGCCCTTGCGCTCGGCGTACCCCCTGGCCACCTCGACGAAGGCGTTCTCCAACCGGTCGATGTCCCCCACAGGGGTGAGACGCGACAGCTCGCTGCGCAGGTCGGCCTGCTCCTGGAGCAGGTGCAGGCGGGTCAAGGGGTCGGCGTGCTCGAGGCACTCCTCCACATGGGCCAGACGACGGGCGACCGACTCCGGGGTGCGCTTGCGGCCACGTTTCGGTCGCTGATGCTCGACGGCCTCGAGGTAGCGGCGGACGGCCCGTCCCTCCTCCCGCCCACGGGCCAATGCCTCTTTGTGGGCGTCGGACATCGGCGGACGGTGGTGCACTCTCGCCGCAGGCATCGGCGCAAAAGTATGGCCGAGCCCTCCTTTCCATGCAATGGAAAACGAGCCGCTGCATTTGCCGAATTCCGACCCCTTCATTTGGGGTGGGACCGCCGCACGGTACCGTGCCGGACGTGACGTCCCCCTTTGCCCCCACGGCCGGAGCGGGCCCCTCCGACGGCGCGCTGCACCGGGCCCTGGGGCTCACCGACGAGGAGGCGGCCCGGATCACCGAGATCCTGGGCCGGAGCCCCAACCACCTCGAGCTGGCCATGTACGCGGTGATGTGGAGCGAGCACTGCTCGTACAAATCGTCGCGTCTGCACCTGCGACGCCTGCCCACCGACGCCCCCCAGGTGCTGGTCGGCCCGGGTGAGAACGCCGGGGTGGTGGACGTGGGCGACGGCATCGCCGTGGCGCTGCGCATCGAGAGCCACAACCACCCCTCGGCCGTCGAGCCGTACCAGGGCGCCGCCACCGGGGTGGGGGGGATCCTGCGCGACATCTTCACCATGGGCGCCAGGCCCGTCGCCCTGATGGACCCGCTGTTCTTCGGGCCGCCCGACGACGCCCGGGCCCGATGGCTCGTCGAAGGCGTGGTGGCCGGGATCTCCGGATACGGCAACGCGGTGGGCGTCCCGACCGTGGGCGGGGAGCTCACCTTCTCCCCGTGCTACGACCGCAATCCGCTCGTGAACGTGCTGTGCCTGGGGGTGATGCCGGCCGACCGGCTGGTGCTGGGGCGGGCCACCGGCGCCGGCAACCTGGCCGTGCTGATCGGCGCCACCACCGGTCGCGACGGAATCGGGGGGGTGAGCGTGCTGGCCTCGGCCGGCTTCGCCGGCGACGACGCCGAGGGCGCCAAGCGTCCGAGCGTGCAGGTGGGCGATCCCTTCGAGGAGAAGCGCCTCATCGAAGCCTGCCTCGAGCTGCTCGACGGACATCTGGTGGTGGGCATCCAGGATCTGGGCGGGGCCGGGCTCTCGTGTGCCACCTCCGAGACGGCGGGCCGGGCGGGCATGGGCATGGACGTGGACGTGTCCGCCGTGCCGCGGCGCGAGGCGGGCATGGCGCCGTTCGAGGTGATGACCTCGGAGAGCCAGGAGCGGATGCTGGCCATCGTCACCCCGCAGCACCTCGCCGCCGTGCTGGAGGTGTGCCGGCGATGGGAGGTGCGGGCCACGGTGGTGGGCACCGTCACCGACCCGCCCACCGGCCGCAGCGGCCGCCTGCGCGTGCTCGACGGCCCCGAGGGCGAGGTGCTGGCCGACGTACCGGCCGCCTCGCTCTCGGAGGACGCTCCGCTGTACACCCGTCCCATGGCACCGCCGCCCGATCTAGAGGCGCGCCGGGCCGACGATCCGGGCCGGCTGGCGGCGCCGGCCGACTGCGGTGCGGACCTGCTGGCCATGGTGGCCGACACGTCGTGGGTGTGGCGGCAGTACGACCACATGCTGTTCCTCAACACCGTGGTGGGTCCCGGCCAGGGCGACGCGGCCGTGCTCCGTCTCGGCGCGCCGGGCCTGCCCGAGAGCCGGCGGGGGCTGGCCATCTCCACCGACTCGAACCCCCTGTGGTGCGCCGTCGACCCGCGACGGGGCACGGCGGCCACCGTGGCCGAATCGGCCCTGAACGTGGCGTGTGCGGGAGCCCGGCCGGTGGCACTGGTGAACTGCCTCAACTTCGGGAACCCCGAGCACCCCGAGGTGATGTGGCAGCTGTCGGAGGCGGTCGACGGAATGGCCGAGGCCTGCACGGCGCTCGGCATCCCGGTGGTGGGGGGGAACGTCTCGCTCTACAACGAGAGCGTCGGGCAGGACATCGATCCCACGCCCGTGGTGGCCGTGCTCGGGGTGATCGAAGATCTCGCCCGCCGCCCGCCGCTCCCGCCTCTGTTCGACGGCGGCGAGCTGGTCCTCCTGGGCACGACCGAAGTCTCGTTGGCCGGGAGCCGCTGGGCGGTCGAACGCCGCGGGCATCGGGGAGGGACGCTCTTCTCCCTGGACCTCGATCACCAGCGAAGGCTGCTTGCGCTGGTGCGGGAGCTGGTCGGGGAGGGGACGCTCGTGCGTTCCGTCCACGACGTCTCGAGCGGGGGCCTGGCCCTGTGCCTGGCCGAGTGCACCCTGTCGGGGGTGGGCGCCTCGGTGTGGGGGATCGCCGACCACCGCCAGCTGTTCTCCGAGTCACCGGGTCGGGTGGTGCTGTGCACAACGGATGCTCCGGCGCTGTTGTGCCGGGCCGACGAGGCGCAGGTACCGGGGGCAGTGATCGGCCGGGCCGGCGGGTCGCGCCTGGTGGTGGAGGGGCTGGTCGACCTCCATGCGCCCGAGCTGCGCCGGCGCTGGCAAGGCGCCCTGCCCGACGCCCTGGGCGACACCGTGCCGTCGGCGAACTAGAGCCGTCGGCGAACTAGAGCTCTCGGCGGCCTCGGGCGGCGGCGAATCAGGGCCGGCGGCCCTCGAGGTCGTCGAGCACGGCGTCGGGGACCTTCAGATCCCCGCAGCCGGTGCCCACCGACAGCCCCGGTTTGAAGGTGCCGTGGAAGTCCGAACCGCCGGTGGCCACCAACCCGGCCGCCTCGGCCATGTCCGTGAGCATTCGCCGCTCGTCGTCGGTGTAGCTCCCGTAGATCGCTTCGATCCCCGAGAGCCCGGCTTCGGCCATCTCGTCGACCACCGAGGCCAGCACCGGCGGCTCCAGCCCCAGGCTCAAGGGGTGGGCCAGGACCGCCACGCCGCCGGAGGAGCGGGCCAGTCGCGCCACTTCGGGTGCCTCCAGTCGCGCCTTGGGGACGTAGGCGGCCCGGCCGTCGGCCAGCCAGCGGTCGAAGGCGTCCTGGACGTCGGTCGCCGCCCCGTGGCGGACGAGGACCTTGGCGAAGTGCGGTCGGCCGACGCCCGCCTCGCCGCCCGCTTCCGCCACCACCTCGTCCCACGAGACCGGCACCCCGAGCTGCGCCAGGCGCGCCACGAGGGCGTCGTTGCGCCGCCGGCGGTCGAGGCGCAGCTCCCGCAACTCGTCCTGTAGCGGGCCTTCGCCCGGCTCCACGAAGTAGCACAGCACGTGCACCGAGCCGGTCACGCCGTCGCGGCCCGGCACCGGCGGTTTGCGGCAGGACACCTCGCACGCCGGCACCAGCCGGATCCCGGCCGCCGCCGCCGCCTCGCCCGCCTCGGCCAGCCCGTCGAGGGTGTCGTGGTCGCTCAGGGCGACCGCACTGCAGCCGGCCCGGGCGGCGAGCTCCGGGATGCGGTGCGGGGGCTCCGATCCGTCGGAGACATTCGAGTGCGTGTGCAGGTCGATCATCGGCCCAGGCAGGCTAATCGCGGCGGCCGGCTGCAGGCCCGGCCAGGTGGAAGTGGGCGAGGCCCCCAGCCGGTAGGCTGATCCGTGCGGCGCTCGTCGCACGCCGGATGGTTCCGGCGGCAGTGGCGGCGGAGGGCAAGAGCAGCGCATGAGGGCGATGGGGAGAGGCCCCCGGTCGTGAGAGCCCGGTGAAAGAAGCCTGCGGAGTCTTCGGTGTCTACGCCCCTGGGCGGGGCGTGGCTCAGCTCACCTTCGACGGTCTCTACGCGCTGCAGCACCGGGGTCAGGAGTCCGCCGGCATGGCGGTGGGCGATGGGGACGCCATCACCGTGGTGAAGGACATGGGGCTCGTGACCACCGTCTTCGACGAGCGCACGGTGTCGTGCCTCCCCGGGCACCTGGCCATCGGCCACACCCGCTACTCGACCACCGGCGCGTCCACCTGGCGCAATGCCCAGCCGGTGTACCGGGCGGCCGCCGGAGCCGGCTTCGCCCTGGGCCACAACGGCAACCTCACCAACACCGCGCAGCTGGCCGAGCGCGCCGGGATGCTGCCGGGAGTGGTGGCCTCCGACAGCGACCTGGTGGCCGAGCTGCTCGCCGCTTCGGCTGCCTTCGCCACCGAGCCGCCGGCCAAGGGCTCCGCGCTCGAGGAGGCAGTGGTGGAAGTCGTGCCGCAGCTGCGCGGCGCCTTCTCGTTCGTCATGCTCGATGCGGCGCACCTCTTCGGCGTGCGCGACCCGGCCGGACTCCGGCCGCTGTGCCTGGGCCGGCTGGGCCCGGCCGACGACCCCGAAGGTTGGGTGCTCGCCTCGGAGACCCCCGCCCTCGACATCGTCGGTGCCGCCTTCGTGCGCGAGCTCGAGCCCGGGGAGCTGGTGGTGGTCGATGCAGACGGCGTGCGCTCGGTGCGCCTGTTCCCCGACTCGGCCATCGACCCGCGTCTTTGCATCTTCGAGTTCGTCTACTTCGCCCGGCCGGACACCCGTCTCTACGGACGGGAGGTCCACGGCGCGCGCCGGCGCATGGGGGAGCTGCTCGCCACCCAGGCCCCGGCCGACGCCGATCTGGTCATGGGCGTCCCCGAATCCGGCGTCCCCGCCGCCGAGGGCTTCGCCCGGGCCAGCGGCATCCCCTACGCCCAGGGCCTGGTCAAGAACCGCTACATCGGGCGCACGTTCATCACTCCCGATCAGACGGCGCGCGCCGAGGGCGTGCGACGCAAGCTCAACCCGCTGCGCGAGAACATCGACGGCAAGCGGCTGGTGGTGGTGGACGACTCCATCGTGCGCGGCACCACCCAGCGAGCGGTGGTGCGGATGTTGCGCGAGGCAGGTGCCCGTCAGGTGCATCTGCGCATC
>DATHCF010000286.1:0-2814 GCA_035319705.1 Acidimicrobiales bacterium
TGGACGTGCTCGGACCGGCGGCGCCGCTGTGGCACGGGGCGGCGGACAACCCCGGGGACGGATCCTGGCAACGGGCCTGGCTCTACTATCAGGCGTCGTCGATCTTCGCCGGGACCAACGAGATCCAGCGCAACGTGATCGGTGAGCGGGTGCTGGGCCTGCCGCGCGAGAGGAGCTGAAGGTGGGTGGTGCGGACGAGCCGGTGGTGCGCTACGAGGTGGACGGGGCCGTCGCCACCATCACCATGAACCGGCCGCAGGTGGCCAACGCCCAGAACACCGCGCTCATCGACGCCCTCGACGCCGCCTTCGACCGCGCCGATGCCGACGACGAGGTGCGGGTGGTGATCCTGGCCGGCGCCGGCAGGCACTTCAGCTCCGGGCACGACCTGAAGGCCATCGTGGGCGACGAGGCTCCCGATCGGTGGGTGGCCATGCGGGCCACGCCCGAGGGCAAACTCCGCCACGAGCAGGTCATGTACGTCGAGCGCTGCCGGAAGATCCACGACTTCCGGAAGCCGACCATCGCCGCGGTGCAGGGAAAGTGCGTGGCCGCCGGGATGATGCTGGCCGCCATGTGCGACATCATCGTGGCGGCCGACGACGCCGTGTTCTCCAACCCGGTGCTGCGCATGAGCGGAGCCGGCGTGGAGCTGCTGGTGGAGCCGTGGGAGATGGGCATCCGCCAGGCGAAGGAGTTCCTGCTGGCCGCCGAGGAGCTCGATGCCGCCGAAGCACATCGCCTGGGACTGGTCAACAAAGTGGTTCCCAACGACGAGCTGGTGGAACGTGCGCGCCAGCTGGCGGATCGCATCGCCCTGGTACCGCCGGTGACCGCGGAGGTGGTGAAGGCGTCGATCAACCACGTGGCCGAGCTCCAGGGCCAACAGGCGTCGTGGAAGTACCACTTCATGGCGCACCATTGGGTCCACAACACGGCCACCGCCCTGTCCGCCCTGGAGGAACGCAAGCAGCTCGGGTCGATGAAGGAGGTCTTCGCCGCCCGGGACCGGGGCGACGCCCCGCCCGCCGGCAGCGACGGCTGAGCGACGTGGCCGCGACAGCGCCATCGGCTGGACCACCACTCGAGGGCCTGCGGGTGATCGACGTCGGCACCCGCATCGGGGCGCCCTTCTGCGCCGGGCTCCTCGGCGAGTGGGGAGCCGAGGTGATCAAGGTCGAGCAGCCCGGCGGCGGAGACTTCATGCGCGGCATCGGACCGTTCGTGCAAGACACCGCGGGAGACGCGGGGGGTAACGCCGGGGGCGGCGGCCGAGCTGGCGCCGAGGGCGGGTACTCGCTGTTCTGGGCCGTGCAGGGTAGGGGGCGGATGAGCGCCACCTGCGACCTGCGCCGCCCCGAGGGACAGGCGCTGTTCCGCCGGTTGGTGGCGAGCGCGGACGTGCTGTGCGAGAACTTCCGGCCTGGCACCCTCGAGATCTGGGGGGTCGGCCCCGCCGACCTGGACCCCCGGTTGGTGACGGTGCGCATCAGCGCCTTCGGCCAGGACGGCCCCTATGCCGGGCGTCCCGGGCTCGACCGGCTGGGGGTGGCCTACGGCGGGCTGCTGCACCTCACCGGCGAGCCCGACCGTGCCCCGGTGCGCCCAGGGGTGACGGTGGCGGACTACCTGACCGGGGTCTTCGCCGCCGAAGCCGCCCTTGCCGCCCTTTACCGGCGCGACGCCCGCGGCACAAGACAGGGCGCGGTGGTGGACGCCTCGCTCTACGGCTCGGTCCTGCGCATCCTGGAATGGACGGTGCCCGCCTACGACAAGCTCGGCGTGGTGCGCCAGCGGGAGGGAAACCGCCTGTCGAACTCGGCGCCGCTCGACAACTACCGGAGCGCCGATGGGCGATATGTGTGCATCGTGGCCGGCTCCGACGCCAACTTCGCCCGCCTGTGCCGGGCCATGGGCCGGGCGGACCTGCTCGACGACCCCCGCTACGCCACGCTGGCCGACCGGGCGCGCCACGGACAGCAGATCAACGACGAAGTGGCGGCGTGGGCGTCGAGGCTCGGCTCCGAGGAGCTCGAGGCTGCCTGCATCGCCCACGACGTCCCAGTGGCCACCGCCTACAGCGCCCGGGAGATCGCCCTCGACGAGCACTTCGCCGCCCGCGGCGACCTGGTGGAAGTGGCCGACCCCGTTGTCGGGCCGCTGCGGCAGCAGGCGCCCTATCCGCGGCTGGTGGGCGAGGACCGGCCGGTGCCCACGGGGGCACCGAGGCTCGGAGCGGACAACGAAGAGGTGTGGTGCACGATGGCCGGACTGGCGCGGGGCGAGCTCGACGAGCTCGTAGCGAAGGGAGTGGTGTGAGATGAAGGCTCTCGTCTTCGGGGCGCCGCCGGAAGCCGGCGAGAAGCGGCCGGAGCCGCAGGACGAGCTGGAGGCCCACCTGCTGGCGCAGCCCTTCGGACTCCATCACCTGGAGGACGCCAGGCCGCTGCGACCCGACTGGGTGCTGACGCGTCCCGTCCTGTGCGGCGTGTGCGGGTCGGACGCCAAGCTGGTGCTGGGCGACTTCGGCGAAGGTGACATCGACAACCCCATGTCGGCCTTCTCGTCCATTCCGCACGTGCCCGGCCACGAGGTGGTGGCCGAGGTGGTGTCGCTCGGGGCCGAAGCCGAAGGTCTCGAGGTCGGCCAGCGCGTCGTGCTCAATCCGTGGCTCACCTGCGGTCCGCGCGGCGTCGAGCCGGTTTGCCCGGCCTGCCGGGCCGGGGATCTGAGCCGGTGCTGGAGCTTCACCAAGGGAGCGCTCGGCCCGGGCGTCCACATCGGGGTGGCCACCGACGCACCGGGGGGATGGGC
>DATHCF010000287.1:0-7207 GCA_035319705.1 Acidimicrobiales bacterium
GTTGTCCACCACGGGCACCCTGCGATCGTTCACCATCATCCAGCGCGCCGCTCCCGGGGTCCCGGTGCCGTATGTGTCCAGCGTGGTGGAGCTGGACGGCGGCGGCGTGGTGAAGGCCAACCTCCTCGACGCCGGCACCGAGCCCGAGAAGATCGACCTGGGGATGAAGGTGCGGCTCACCACTTTCCCCTGCGGGCGCGACGAGGAAGGCACAGAAGCGGTGGCCTTCGGCTTCTCGCCCGCCTGAGCCACGAGAGGAAGGCGGACATGGCCGAAACCGTGTGGATCATCGGCGCCTCGATGACACGCTTCGGGCGCTATCCCGAGTCCGACCCCATCGACCTGGCGTCGCAGGCCGCCCTCGGCGCCCTGGGCGACGCCGGCACCACCATGGCCGACATGCAGGTGCTGGCGGCGGGATGCCTGATGGAGGCGTCAAACATGCTGGGCCAGCGTCTGCAGAAGCAGATCGGCCAGACCGGCATCCCCGTCTACAACGTGGCCAACGCCTGTGCCACCGGCGCCACTGCGCTGCGGACGGCGCTGCTGTCCATCAAGGCCGGCGAGGCGGACATGGCGCTCGCCGTCGGAGTGGAGCAGATGGGCAAGGCGGGCCTCTTGGGCCCCGCCGGCCAGAACCGGGCCAAGCCCACGGGGTACACGCCGTCTGGGCGCTACGGCTCGGTGATGCCGGTGGAGGGGATCCTGGGCACCGGCCTCATGCCCGGGGTGTTCGCCCAGGCCGGCATGGACTACGCCTCGCACCACAGCGGGGTGGGCTTCGAGCAGTTCGCCAAGGTGGCCGAGAAGAACCACGCCCACTCGACGCTGAACCCGCTGGCGCAGTACCAGAAGGCTTTCTCCCTGGAGCAGATCATGCAGGCCGACATGGTGGCCTACCCCAACACCCTGCTCATGTGCTGCCCCACCGGCGACGGGGCGGCGGCCGTGGTGCTGTGCTCGGAGGCCAAATTGAAGAGCCTCGACCCCGACGTCCGGCGGCGGGCCGTCAAGATCTCCGCCTCGGTCCTCACCTCCGACCCCTACGTGGAGTCCGACACCGCCCAGCCCGACGTGAGCACGCTGACCAAGCTGGCCGCCGCCCAGGCCTACGAGTCCGCCGGCCTCGGCCCGGACGACCTGGACCTGGTCGAGCTGCACGACTGCTTCGCCACGGCCGAGCTCATCCACTACGAGAACCTCTCGCTGTGCGAGCCGGGCGGGGCCGGAGACTTCATCGACCGGCGCGGTCCGTGGCGTGACGGGAAGACGCCGGTCAACGTGTCGGGTGGGCTCATCTCCAAGGGACACCCCATCGGGGCCACCGGGGTGGCCAACGTCTACGAGGTGGCCACGCACCTGCGCGGCGAAGCCGGCGACCGCCAGATCGAGGGCGCCCGGGTGGGGCTCACCCACGTCATCGGGCTGGGCTCGGCCTGCGCCGTGCACGTGCTCGAGCGGGGCGCCGCCTGAGCGCCCCGCCGGCCGAATCCGGCATGGCGCCGGGGACCGAGACCCTCCTCCAGGGCGTCCGGGTGGTGGATCTGGCCGGCGAGCCGGCCGCCATGACCGGGCGCATCCTGGCCGACCTCGGTGCCGAGGTGGTGCGGGTCGTGCCGCCGAGCGGCGACCCGCTGGCCGAGCTGCCCCCGCACGGGCCGGACGGGTCGCTGCGGCAGCTGGCCTGGGGGGTGGGTAAGGCCATGCTCACGGTGCAGGACGGGCGCGATCCCCGCCTGGCCGAGCTGCTGGCCGGCTGTGACCTGGTGCTGTGCACCCCCGGATGGCCCGGCGTGCTGGACCTCGACCCCGCCATGGCCCCCCAGGCCAGCTGGGTGCTCGTCACCCCCTTCGGCCTCGACGGCCCGCGCGCCGGCTGGAAGGCTTCGGACCTCGGCGTGATGGCGTCGACCGGCAACATGTACTGCACCGGGGATCCCGACCGCGCCCCGGTGCGCTGCACCGAGCCGAGTGCCTGGAGCCATCTCGGTCCCGAGGCCGCCTTCGCCGCCTTGAGCGCCCTGGCGTCCGGCCGGCCCCAGGTGGTTGACGTCTCCGCGCAGGAGGCGGTGATGATCGCCTCCATCGGGCACGTGGGCCGCTTCCCCCGCACCGCCAACCGCGGGAAGCGTTCGGGCGCCAACATCGGCGTGACCCGGGAGATCTGGCCGTGCGCCGACGGCTTCGTCTCCTTCGGCCTGCGCGGTGGCAAGGCGCGGGTCGGAAACCTGCAGACCATCACCCGGCTGGTGCGCGAGGACGGCATCGCGGCGCCGGCCCTGGAGGAGCGGGACTGGACCACCTACGACCACAACAAGGCCACGGCGGAGGAGCTCGACGCCATCGCGGCACCGATCGCCGAGTACTTCCGGCGCCACAGCATGGCCGAGCTCTACGAGATCGCCTGTGCCACCAACCTGATGCTGGCCCCGGCCAACTCCCCGGTGCAGCTCACCCGCAGCGCGCAGCTGGCCGCCCGGGAGTTCTTCGTGCCATGGAGAAAGGTGGAGCAGCTGCCCCGGTCGTTCGTGATCACCACCAGCCCAGGCGACGCCGTCGAGCGGCCCGGGCCGCGCCCGGTGGGCAACGGCGCGCCGGTGCCGCGGTGGACGGCTCATGCCGGCTCCTCTGCGACAACTTCCCCGGCACGCTCGACGCCGGCTCCGGCGTGGGAGGGCACCCGCATCATCGAGTTCGGGACGGGGGCGGCCGGCCCCATCGCCGTGCGCTACTTCGCCGAGCACGGCGCCACGGTGATCCGCGTCGAGTCGCGATCACGCCCGGACTTCCTGCGTACCTACGGCAGCGCCACGCCGTGCGGGCTCGAGGGATCGGACATGTTCGACTCGGTCAACGTGGGCAAGCTGGGGGTGACGCTCAACCTGAAGAACCCCGAAGGAGTGGCGCTGGCCCGGCGGCTCATCGAGTGGGCCGGCGTGGTGGCCGAGAACTTCGCCCCGCGGGCCATGCGCAGCTTCGGGCTCGACTACGCCTCGCTCTGCGCGGAGCAGCCCGGCCTGGTGATGGTCAGCTCGTGCCTGCAGGGTCAGACAGGGCCGCACCGGGATTACCCGGGCTTCGGTGGGCAGGGCTCGGCCCTCGGCGGCTACAACTTCCTCACCGGCTGGCCCGATCGTGAGCCGCTCGGACCGTACGGCACCATTACCGACTCCCTGGCGCCGCGATTCGTGGCCAGTGCCCTGGCCGCCGCCCTGCTGTACCAGAGGCGCACCGGCCGCGGCGTGCACCTCGACGTGAGCCAGGTCGAAGCGGCGGTGTACTCGCTTTCGCCGTGGGTGCTCGACTACGTGGTGAACGGCCACGTGGAGAGCCGCATGGGCAACCGCTCGCCTCGCTTCGCTCCCCACGGCGCCTTCCGCTGCGCCGGCGAGGACCGATGGGTGGCCATCAGCTGCTGGGACGACGAGGACTGGCGGCGACTGGCGCAGTCCATGGACCTCGACGCCGAGATCACCGCCCGCCTGGCCGGGGCCGCCGCGCGTTTCGCCGCCCAGGACGAGCTCGAAGGGCTTGTCACCGAGTGGACCGCCGGGCGCGACTCGCGGGAGGTGGCCGAGCGCCTGCAGGCCGCCGGCGTGGAGGCGGTGCCGGTGGCGGACCTGGGCGACGCATACAGCGATCCGCAGCTGCAGCACCGCGGCCACTTCGTGACCCTCGAGCACCCGTGCATGGGCGCGTGCGGCTACGAGCGCAACGGATTTCGTCTGTCGGCCGCCGAGTCCGGCTACGCGCGCTCGAGCCCCACCCTCGGAGAGCACAACACCTTCGTGCTGGGCGAGATCCTGGGACTGTCGGGGAGCGAGCAGCAGCGCCTGGCCGACCAGGGCGCGCTCGACTGATCCACTGACGAGCGGGCCGGGTCCCTGACAGGAGTGCGATCGGGGTAGGTAGGGGCCATGCACATCGAAGTGGTCGTCGAGATCCCCAAAGGGTCCGAGCCCGGCAAGGCCACCGAGACCCTGGGCTGGGCCGGGGCCGAGGAAGCCGAACAGGTGGTGGCGAGGGCCAGAGAGGCCTTCAGCTCCGGGCCGGGCGGCCGAGCCCGCTGACCGCCACCGAGCCGGACAGGGCGGACAGCCCGCCGAGGGCCCGCAGCAGGTCGTTCAGGTGGGTGCAGCAGTCGATGCCGGCGAGGAGCTCGGGAACGGACAGCGCCAGCCGGGCGAGCGGCGTGCCGACGAGCCGACCGACGTTGCCGGCGGCGGCTGGGCACTCGGGGAAGGGCAGCACCCGGGGCTCGGCGGTGACGGCGGTCACCACGCCGGCGCGCACCGTCGCTTCGAGCGTGTACTCGTGCAACACCGCTTCGCCCCCTTCCGGCTCGCCCACGCTGTCGCGGAAGGTGGCCCACACCGACACGCCGTCCTCGCCGTCGGGAGCCACCTGCAGGCACCGTCGCCGGCGCATGGCATCAGGCGCCAACGCCGGCACTGCGTGGAACGCGAAGGGGTCGTCGCCGTGCGGCACAGGAGCGGGCGGGCAGTCCTGCAGCGGAACACCATGGCCGGCGGCCACGCTGCTCATGGCCGTGCCGCCGGCGCGCCATCCCGAGCACAGGTCGGCCATCCGGCCGAGAACCCCGGGCGGGGTGAGTGCGCGCGGATCGAGACCCTGGCGGCGGGCGAGGCGCATGAATCCGTAACCGGAGATGAGCACGGCGGCCGGCATGTCGTCGAGCACCTGCCGCAGGAGCGAGCCGGCGTCCTCCTCGGGCACCAGCTGCTCGAGACGCCGCCGGAAGCCGCCGCCGGCCCGGGTCCCGAGCAGCTGCGCCGCCCATGGGGGCGACGGCTCGGCTTGCAGTTCGGTGAGCGCCCGGTCGGTGTCGAACACGGCCTGCAACGTCACTTCGGCGAGGACGTCCGGCCGCCCGTCGGCCGTGGCGGTCCGCAGGTCGCGCGCGGCGCCCGACACGGCAAGGGCGACGCCCCAACCTTGGCGGGCAGCGACGTCCACGTGCATCGTCCTGCGCACCGATCCGGCAAGGCGCGGCGCAAGGGCGGACAGTGGCGAACGCGGTGCGGAAAGGCCCGGGTCCATCGGCTCACGCTACCGTCGGCAACCGGTGATGAAATCGGTGTCCTCGCTGGCCAGGCGGCCTTGGATGGTCGGGCTCGGCCTGTTCGCCCTGGGGGGACTCGTCATGGGCTGCGCCCTCGCCTTCGCTCCCGCCTCCCTCCGCCCCGCAGGCGGATATAACGACTACCTGAGCTTCTTCAAGCCCGTCGCCACCAACCTCCTGGCCGGGCGCGGCTACACGGGGCTCAACGGACATATCGAGCTGCACGACCCGCCGGGCTATCCGCTCATCCTGGCTTTCCTGTACGGCGCGGCCGACCTGCTCGGCGTCGGACGAGAGGGCATGGTCAGCGTGTTCACGGCGCTCTGCCTGGCCGCAGCCGGCGTGCTGATCTACCGCGTCACCCGGGTCATGTTCGGGCGAACCGTCGGCATCGTGGCCTCGGTCCTGTGGATCACCTACCCCGTGGAAGTGGAGATGGCTCCCTACCGGTTCTCCGAGGTCCCCTACACCGCCGTTCTCTATCTCACCACCCTCGTCTTCGTCGACGGCGCCGTGCGCGGCGTCCCCACGTGGCGACGCATGACCATGGTGGGAGCGCTGATCGGGATCGACGCCCTCATCCGGCCGCAAGCGATCCTGTTGGTGATCCCCTTCGGCTTGGCGCTGTGGTTCCGTTCGCATCAGGTCGAGCGACAGGACGACACCGTGGCAGCGTCGCGGGTGGCCGCGGGGCGTACCCGGCGGGCGGGCGGTCGTCAGCGGGCTGTCGTGGGCCTGTGCGCGGTGATGGTGGTCGCCTACGGCGTGACGATCTCGCCGTGGGAGATCTGGGTGAAGGTCCGCACCGGGGACACCGTCGCCCTGTCCAATTCCGGGCCCTCGGCCTTCATCAACGGCATGGCCATCGACCTCGATCCGCACGACGAGCGCGGACATGTCCCTCTGCCTGCGGGCGTGCTCGCCCTGGAGAAACGGGTGCTGGCGCACCAGAGGTCGCTCACCTCCATGACCAAGATCGCCTCCTACATGGGTCACCAGCTGGCCGCCTACCCGGCGCCGGTGCTCGAGCTGTTGGCCATAAAGGCAGCCCGGTCGTTCTACGGGACGAACTCCTTCTCCCACGAGACGCTCATCGCCGTCATCCAGATCCCCTATCTCGCCCTGATGATCGCCGGTCTCGTCCTGGCCTGGCGGTCAGGCGGCATGAGACGTTGGATGGCGGTCTTCGCCATCGCCGTGGTGGTCTACGTCTGGTTGGTCACCATCTCGGTTCTGTCGATAGTGCGCTACATGGGGCCCGGGCTCGGCCTGTTCGTGCCCTTCGCCGCTCTGGCCCTCGTCGAGCTCTGGCGCCGGCTCCGCCGCGCCACGACGACCGGGAGCTGACGCCACCGTCTCCGGCTCGGCGCGCCGACTGGCCGGCCGGCTTTGCGTCAGGGCCCGTGGGCCAGCTCCGTCTTCAGCGCGCCCAGCTCCGATTGGACCGAGGCAGGGACGAGCCGCTGCTCGTTCGGGCAGAGCACCACAAGGGCGACAGACTCCATGGTGTTGAACGTCGCCACCGCCAAGGGGAGACTCGTCTGCGACTCCACGCTCCTCGCCCCGATGGCCACCGAGGCGAGGGCGTTGTCGATGCCACCCCCATGGGCCAAAAAGGCGCAGAACGCCGATCCGTCGGTCACCAGAGCCCGCAGAGCCGTGTCGCCCTGTTCTTGGACGTAGGTGGCGAGGTCCGGGTCGGCCTTGGTGACGTCGAGGAGGTACTCGTTGTCCTGAGCGGGAGTGGTCTCGGGAGCATGGAGCGGGCCCGCCGGATCCGCGGCTCCGTTGCCGGAAGATCCGGGCACCACCAGCCGTCCGAGGAACACGCCGAAGACGGCGGCGATCACGAGCCCGCCGGTGACGCGAAGCGCCACCCGCGTGCGGGACCGCTGCTGCGGCTCGGGCTCATCGCGCCCGCGACGGCGTGGTCTCGTCAGTCGTTCTCGACCTGGTAGTCCCATTTGGCGACGATGTCGTTGCCGTCCGGCGCCCACCGCATCAACCCCTCACCCACGGGCATGACGGCACGGATCTGGAATGAGGCCTTCTGGCCGGTCGTGAGCAGCGACGGCATGTGCTGGCCCGGCACCAGGTAGGGCTGGACCACGGTGCCGGTGTGGT
>DATHCF010000288.1:0-7161 GCA_035319705.1 Acidimicrobiales bacterium
GGTTGCGGCGTGATCGGGCAGATCCACGCCGACGGACTGCGCCTGCTCGTCGAGGACGGGGAGGTGGTGGCGGTGGCCGCCGCCGATCCCTCCGAGCAGGCCTGCAAGGCGGCGCTGCACAACTGCGCCTTTCGGTACACGACCTCCGACCCTCATGCGGTCATCGCCGACCCCGAGGTCGAGGCCGTGCTCGTCGCCACCCCCACCCACAGCCACGGCGAGCTGGTGCGCGCCGCGCTGGAGGCCGGCAAGGCGCTTTTGTGCGAGAAGCCCCTAGCCCCCACCTGGCGGGAGGTCCAGGAGCTGGTCGGCGTCGTCGCCGCATCGGGGCTCACCGCCCAGGTGGGTTTCCACCAGCGCTTCCACCCCATCATCCAGCGGCTGCAGGACAGCGTGACCTCGGGAGAGCTCGGCCGGCCCATGGCCTACAGCCTGCGCGAGGACCAGTTCTGGCCCACCGGAGACGTCGTGCCCGGGCACAGCTCGTGGCGGTCGCAGCGGGCGTCGGCCGGCGGCGGGGCGCTGCTCGAGCACTCGATCCATGCCGCCGACATCCTGTGCTTCCTGTTCGGCCGGCCCGTTCGGGTCTTCGCCAGGCGGCGTTCCATGTTCGGCTACGACGTGGAAGACGTCGCCGCTCTCACCATCGAGCACGAAGGCGGTGTGGTGGGAACGCTTCTGACGATCTTCAACGGCGTGGAGGGAAGAGAAATGCGCCGTCTGGAGGTCTTCTTCGAGCACGGGGACGTGGAGACCACTTCCGATTTCATCGTGGGAGCGCCGGAGGACAGCTACATGGTCCAGCGGCCGGCACAGCCCGAAGAGCGGCTCGACCAGGTGAGCCTGCGGGACGCGCACTTCGGCCGCCACGGCCTGCGGCGGCGTGACTTTCTCTTCTACACCTACCTCGCCGACCGCTCCTGGGTGCACGCGGTCCGCCAAGGGCGAAGGGCCACTCCCGGCTTCGACGACGCCCTCATGGCCCACGCCCTCGTCGAGGCGGCTTACCGGTCGGCTCGGGACGGGACAGCGGCCGACGTGGCCGAGGTGCTCGGGCAGACAGGGTGACGGTCAGCCGGCGAGCAGGTCCGAAAGCTTCCCACCGGCGCCGAACAGCTCGCCTCTCCAGTGCCCGATCACTCGGCACCGCCTCGGTCCGGGAAGCAACGGGAACGGTTTGGGAAGCCATAGAAGCGATGTCTTGGCGGTTCCCGATCCGAACGGCTGCGAAACCAACCGGCCGGGCGACGCGGGCAGCCGGCCGCAACCGCAACGGCAGCCGCCGCGAAGGCCGCCGCACTGAGCTGAGCCGTCGGACCTCCATATGTGACTTCCGGCGGAGATCCGCCATCGGGCGCAATGCAGCCGGGGCGGCGGCGTTCTCTCGGGCAATGGGGCGGTTCAACCGGCGGATCTTCCTGCGCGGGGCCGGAGCGGTGGCCGCCGGTGTGGCAGCGGGCAGGCTGCTGACCGAGGGCAGCGACACGGCCCTGGAAGTCCCGCTCACCGCCAACCAGCAGGCCGCGCTGGCCGTGCTGGGCCGCAGCACGTTGCGCCAGCCGGACTCACTGCCGTACCCGGACCTTCCCCCGGGCACCGACACCCTCCCCCAGATACGGCAGATCGTGGTGCTCATGCTGGAGAACCACTCCTACGACAACATCTTCGGCTTGCCCGACCGCGGAGACGGCTACACCCTGGACAAGAGACTGGCTGCCAGCCAGAGCGCCTGGAATCCCTACGGTGTGACGGCGACCAATCCCCTCAGCGCCGGCGGCAACACCGTGCAGTACTCGTTCCTCATGCCCGGGACCACGCAGCTCGACAGCCAGCCGAGCCAGGAATGGGAAGCAAGCCACGTCCAGTACGCCGGCGGCGCCAACGACGGCTTTGTCATGTCCGCCAGCGGACCGGTCGCCATGGGCTACTTCGACAGCTCGCTCCTACCCTTCACCTACAGCCTGGCCGAGAGGTTCCCCATTGCCGACCGCTGGTTCTGCAGCATGCTGGGCCAGACGGATCCCAATCGCCGCTTCCTGATCGCCGCCACGGCTGCCGGGATGACCGACGACATCGAAGTGCCCGACAACGTGGCCTCGTTCTCCTCGGGCATAGCGATGAATCCTCTGGTCCAGGACGCCCTGCTGGCCACTCCCGCCAACGGGACCATCTTCGACCGTCTCAGCGCGCACGGCATCTCCTGGTGCGACTACACCGCCAGTTACCCGACGGGCACGACCTCCGAGCTCTTCCCGCTCGACGACGCGGCGGTTACCCAGCTCAACTACCAGGCCGTCGACAACTTCTTTTCCGACTGCGCCGCAGGTTCCCTTCCGGCCTTCACGCTGCTCGACCCCGACTATTCCACCCAGTCCCAGGAGAACCCCCAGGACGTGTCGGTGGGAGAGGCCTTTCTCTACGACGTGGTGAAGGCGCTCTTCGCCTCTCCGCAGTGGTGCACGACGCTTCTCGTCGTCACCTACGACGAACACGGTGGCTACTACGACCATGTCCCTCCCCCGGTTGCCCTGGTGCCCGATTCCATCCCGCCGGTCGTCGCTTCCGGGGAGTCGACCTACGACGGATACGCCCGCTACGGATTTCGGGTCCCCACCCTGGTGGTGTCGCCCTTCGCCATGTCCGGCGGCCTGACCCATGCGGTCTACGACCAGACCTCCATCTTGGCCATGGTGGAGAGCAAGTGGAACCTTCCGGCCATGACCTATCGCGACGCCAACGCCAACGATCTCACGGGCTTTCTGGACATGGCCGCCCTGCAGGCGAAGCAGCCCACCTTCGCCGAGGTCGACATCTCGAGCTTCGCAGGACCGGGCTCGTCGCAGCCGCACGGCCCCATCCCTCCGGCGGGATCACAGGGGCCACCCGTCTAGCCGTTGCCCATCGGCGCCGAGGCTGAGCGGGCCGGCGTCGTGACGAACCTGTCAGGCGATGATCTCCATCCGGAAGCTTCGTTCGTCGAGCTCGCCTCCGAGGCGCCGGCAACTTCCCATGACCCAGCGACGAGCGCTCCAGGCGGCCACGAAGGCATCGAGGATGTCGTCCGGTTGCGTGCCGGCGAACAGCTCCTCGGCACGTTCGTCGACGTCGGTGAACACCGTGCGCAAGGCCGCCAGGCGTTCGGCGCGCCCGCCGGCGGTCGCCTTGTGGTGGGCCATCGGATGCCCGGCCAGGAGGGTGAAGCTCACCTCGGGGTGCACCTCCACCACCTTGGCCTGGCGCTCGGGGGTCATCACCTCGTCCACGGCTTCGACCTTCGGCAGGATGACGTAGGTCTGTTTCGAAAGGGCCCTTCCACACGCGGCCCGGCTTCGGGCACACGCCTCGGCGTAGGAGCTCGAACCGACGACAGCTCTGACGGGGGCAGGGAATACCGAGCTGCGGCGCGGGCCGAGCAGCTTCCTCGCCTCCACGTCGCACAGGCGCGGCCCGATCCCGGGCAGACCGATCGGGATGTCCACGGCCACGGCGACGAGCTGCCCGGCGTCGACGAGGGCGACGACCTCTTCGATGTCGGAGACCATCGAGACGAGACCGGGGCCCGGCTCGTCCACCGACGTGATGACCATCACCCAGCCCTTCCGGCAGCCGTCGAGGCCACCGACCATCATCGGAAACACCCGTTCCGGCGTGTGGCCGTCCGACGGCTTGGGGGTGGCGGGCGGAGAGAAGTCCATTGCCTCACGGGGTTCGACGGCACCCCGGCCGGCCCGAGGACGGAGCGACTCGCCCGGTTCCTGCGTGGCGTGGAGACCCTCTGTCGCTGGTGCAGAAGTGGAGGCGACCGGAGCAGGGCGTGTCCGGCGGCGTCCGAACAGGTCGAAGATCAGCCCGAAGGCCAGCCCTGCACCCGACAAGGCCAGGGCCAAGACGAGTCTCACGGCACGGTGGGGCTGGAGCCGAAGTCCGAACAGCCGGCGGCGCCGTGCTCGGCAACGGGGAGTACGCGGTCGAGGTCTTCGGCTGTGGGCGAACTGAACATGCCTGCCCCCCTCCGGAGCGAAAGCGTAGGCCGAGGGGACGGCCGGCGCTCGGGAGTCGGGCGGCCCGCGCTCCGAGTGGTCCTTTCCGCGCTCCGAAATCTCTGACGTGGACTTGCCCGGCCTTGAGCGCCTTCATTCGAAACCGGCCATGGTTGGGTGCCGGAGATCCGGCATTCGACGCGTTCCAGCCGCCAAGAGGAGGACCCATGACACGGAGGGCCTACGTCGGAAAGGACGTCACCGTCAGCTTCGATCCTGAGATCTGCCAGCACTCGGGCAACTGCGCAAGAGGGCTCCGGGCGGTGTTCGATCCCGAGAGGCACCCTTGGATCGACCCTGACGGTGCGCCGCCCGAGACAATCGTCGACCAGGTCGGGCGTTGTCCCTCCGGGGCGCTTGCCATCGAGTCCAGCTAAGCCGACACGTCCAGACCATCCGAGTCGGCCGGTCTCATCAACTACTGAGCGGGCCCACAGTGTCCCGCCAGGGTCCCCGGTCAAGGTGAGAGGCGTGTTGGTTGGAAGGAGGTGAACCATGACGCTACGCCTACGCCATGTCCTCGGAGCTTTGGCCATCTCCGGAGGGTTCATCGGGGGTCTCGCCGTTGCGGCTCGTGCCGACTCCGGCACCACGACGAGCACGACGACGTCGAGCACCCCAGCCTCGTCCACCTCGTCCGGAACTTCGGCAAGCAACTCCAGTCCGTCGAGCTCCTCGAGCAGCTCGAACGCTTCGGGAAGCTCGGGGACGTCCAGTTCCGGGACAAGCCCTCCAATGCCGAACGGGACGTGTACCCACAGCTCGACGTCAAGCTCCTCGTGAGCTGATGTCCCCGAGAAGAAGGAGCACAGCCCCCGCCCCGCCCGGCGGGGGCTGTGCTGCGTGGCACACCGAGTCACGTACGACGGTGACGCGCCGACGGACTGATCCGATCCGGAACGGGGGCCGGCTCGAGTTCCATCCGGTCACTACAGTGGGGAGTGTGGCGGTCGGGGGGTGAGGACCGTGCGAAGAGCTTCTGGCTTAGGGTGGATCGTCCTGGGTCTCGTGCTCCTCATCCAGGTCTTTGCCCCGGGTGCCTTGGCCGCCCACCGCAGCGCCAGCCGGACCATCGACGTCACCTACGCCGACAACGGTGACTCCTACAGACTGCCTGTCGGCGATTCGTTGGACGTCACGCTCTCCGGACCATCCACCGTCTTCTCCTGGAGCGAGCCGGTAAGCTCGAACAACGCCGCGCTCCAGCGAGAATCCGGGTCATCGGGCACCACAGCGACTGGGGTATTCCTCACTGTGGGGAAGGGGAAGGCGACCGTGACGGCGCTGGGTAGCCCGAAGTGCTCTCAGGTGTGTACCGACGTCATCGTGCTCTTCGAGGTGAAGGTGGAGGTCTCCGGCAAGGGATGAGGGCCACCGCGACGATGGGTCACCGTCTCGGAGCACCCGACGCGCACGTATCATGGACGCCGGATCGGCGGGCTTCGCCTGCCCTTCCCCGTCGGGAGCAGCAGCTCGGGGACGTAGCTCAGCTGGAAGAGCACCTGCTTTGCAAGCATTGCTCTCGAAACGCTGTGCTAACCTGCGGTTTTCCTGGTTTCCCTTGAGCGAAACCTGCACACTTATGTTTTCAACTTCGACCAGTGCAGCCGGTCGTGGACTGACTTTACCTCCTTCAAGTCGACGCGTCAGTCACAAGCTGGGCTGAGTACAGCGCTCGGGTCTCGCAGGACGTCACCGTCGCTGTTGGCTGAGCCCTCTCCCCTGCCGCCACGACTCGATCACCAAGTGGTCAGCCGGGTCCCCGAGTCGCGTCAACACCACCTCCTCCAGCTCGACCCGGAAGCGCTGCGAGCCCTCCTCATTTCCTGGCAGCCCGACTGCCGTGCCCGAGACCTTCGCCTCGCCGGGCCATGCCGCCGGGTCGTCGGTCGGGTCAGTCCCTTGGCTGTGTATGGCCAGCCGGGGATCGCGTCGTAGATCGGCTGCCCGTCGGGTCCCCCGCCATCATCCCCAGGACCATCTCGCCGTCCTCGAAGCGGACCTCGGTGCCGCTGATGCGAGGTGATCCGTCACGCCGAATGGTGGCCATCGTGTGGTGCTTGTGGGCCTCGAACAGGGCTCTGACCCGACCGGCGAAGGCTGGCTCGGCGGCCTCGAACTCGGCCCAGGTGGTCACCGGCGCATCCTCGCAGGTCCCGTCGCCGGGCCTCACGGATGCACCAACCCGTCGGGAACCGCTGTTACCGGCTGGGCCGCTCAGCTCCCCTCCCAGCGCTCTAGACCGCGAGGTAACGGCACTTCCCGGTCCCAGTTACACCTTTGTTAGTTCGATGTAGCGGGAGGTGCGGCAAAAGGTGGATTGCGTGCGGTGTGTTAAACGCCAGACGCGGCCGAGATGGTTATCTGACTGCCACAAACCTCGATGCGAGCCATGCTGGTCGGTCCGGTCGTCTCATTAGAGACCTCGATGGCAGCGCCATTCCCAAAAACGAGCCGTAGCGTGGTTGGGACGAAGTCAGGAACTGGACACATCCCAGAGGTGGCGCCCATCGAGGCGGCAACCAAGGCGTCTGTAGGCCAAAAGAGATCGAAGCCAGCCAGCTTCTGCTCGGGACTCGGGTTGCGCATAGACGGCGGGAACGCGGTATTTGCCGTGAGAGGCAGAGCGGCGAAGCTGGCGGTGGCGTGAAGCTGAGCCGTTCCCGAACTGTTCAGAAGTCCGACGTCAACCGGCGACTGCAATGCGCAAGTCTTCGAACTCTTGTCAGCGATCCAAATGGACGCTGACCAGTTGCCTGCGGCACCTTGAATCCCTCGGAGCTGTCCTGTGACTTGTCTCGCGGTGCATGGGGCTAAGGGGGTGGTCGTCGTTGCACGCTGGGTGGAAGGAGACCCACAGGCTGCAAGGCTTCCGGAAATAACCAATGCGATGACGAGCTTCCGCACCAATGCCAGTATCGCCTAACCCAGTGGAATAGACCGGGTTGGGTTCGTCCTGGCCAGGGCCTTCGCCCCAGGTCAGCCTGGCGGAGGGCGACGGGAATTCACGGCCCTCGGGATTATGGTGCGGGCGGGTCGCCGAGCTAGGGATGTAACGGCGCATTCAGGGCGGTGGCGCGACCCTTGCACGGAGCCTGATAGCACCGATCACGACGAGTCC
>DATHCF010000289.1:0-17461 GCA_035319705.1 Acidimicrobiales bacterium
TGGCTCTTCCCGCGACTGTCCGCCCGACCGTTCCGGGATGCCGGGCCCTCTGAGCAGCCCCGAAGATAATTCAGCGAGCTGGCGGTCTTCGACTGGTTCCAGGTTGGATTCTGGTTGTCCGTTGAGCTGTTAGCTCAGCAAGTCACGTGCAGGACAGCGTTGGAATCATTCGGGTTGTTCTCCAGCAGAGCAATCGCATCGGCCGTTGGCAGAGCTACCAGTTCGATCCCGCGCATCTCGGCCTCTCGCCGCACTTCCGGAACCAGCGGGAGAGCGCCTTGTGCTCCGGTTCCGATCACCAGACGATGACAATGCCACGGGATGTTCTCGGAGACAGTCAATGGCGTATGGCCGTAGGCGGCCCGAAGGGAACGAGAAGCTTTCTTCTTCCGCTTTTGAACCGTTCCTCGGTCGATGACGACGTCGTGATCGTAGGTCTTGCCGTCGATGCGGACTGAGCCGAACGTGAAGCTTTCAATGTGCATCGCTACTGAGCCTGCTCCTGGCGCCGCCCAACGTCAACCAGCAATCGGGTGAAGGTGAGGAGCGATGCCCTGCCTCGAGCCGGTAGCCCGTGTCTTCGTCACCCCGTCCCCCCCAAGGGCGCCAGTCATCGCCGCCAGGCGACTGGCATGGACCGAGCGCCCCTTGGAAAGGAAGGCTCGGAGTCGCCACGCGCGAGCATGGGACCAAAGCCCCTTTTACCCAAGGGCAGGGTCCTGCCAGCCTGGTTCTGTCCGAGGACCCGAGGGAGGGCTCCAACATGACCAACGCAGAGGGCGGTCCTACCGAGACCGCGAACAGGATCGTAGAGTCGGTGCGAGATTCAACCGAATCTGCTCTTGAGGCAGTGCGGAAGTTCGTCGACACCGTAGATGGGTTCTTTCCCCACGTGGGCGAGGACGGTCCTCGGCGCAAGATCATCGACGCCGGTTTCAAGATGACAGAGCAACTGGTTAGGGCCGGTACTCAGGCGGCGGAGAAGATGGTGAGCGTAACCGGCGAGAGTTTCGCTCAACGCAAGAGCGCCACGGCGACCAAGCAGGTGGCCTCAGCCACGAAGGCGCGAGCGAGAAAGTCCGCCACGACCAAAAAGGCTCCGACGAAGAGGGCGTCACGGACGACTTGACCACATTTACGACGCCCGCGATTTACTAGTTCTTGGATCCGACCTCACTCTCGATCCTGGGTGCAGATTCGAGCCACTCGCACATGGCCTCGTAAACGGCGGGATGATTGAGAAGCCTGAAGTGATGCAGCCCTCCAAAGTGGCGCACGTGCTCGGGAGGAAATGGGATGCCCCCATGGCGACGGGATCGGCCGCGGGCACTGGCGGGCTGCACGAGAAGGTCGCCCACCAGCCGGCCTAGTGGGTTGCGGCGACTCGTCGTGACCGTTGCGCTAATCGCGTAGTGGTTCGCCCCGGGAGTGAGGGGAACATCGCTACCTGGACTCTTTGCTCTCGGCCTCGAATCGCGCCAATCTTCGTCCAGCAAATAACCGGCGTGCAGATCCTTGATCCCGTCGCTACGCCTATCAAGGATTGACGCAACTGGACGACTCTCATCGAGCTTGCCGAGCAGGCCACTCAGGCGGCTGACCCACTGCTCGAGTCCTGCGCCCAGATGCGGCGTGCCGAGGTAGAAGACGTGACGCAAGGTGGAAACCCACGAATGACCGTTCTCCCGTGCGTAATGGCACGCACTGCGAGCGACCAGACCGCCCATCGAGTGACCCACCAGAACCAGTTCGGCTAGCGGAACGGGCCAGGCGCTAACGAGATCGTCGAGGAGTGCGGTGAGGTGCTGGCCGTTTTCGGAGATATGAAGTCCCGTGTTGTAACGCAGATAGACGGGGGTGTAGTCGAGGTCCTGTGCCAGGCGCGAACCGTAGGTGGACTCGGTGCCTGAGCCCTGGTCACTGGCGTGAAGCCGCCAAGACTCCTCCGTCTCTCCCAAGCCGTGGACGAAGACTGCCACCTTCGAGGTCGCCTCGGGAAAGGCGGCCTCGAGGGCGTCGCGTCGGGGTGCGAGGTCTGTTCGGGCGTGTCTGAGAGCCATTCGGATCGCCAACGGGCTCTTCTGCTCCGCGAGTTCATCTCCCAAGGTGGCATTGAGCACTGCCAGTGTCAAGTTGCTCGGGGGAGTCGATCCAGCCAGACGTTCTGATTGCGCGACAAGAGCGAGGATCTCGCTGGCGGTCATGCCGACGGCCAGCCCGCTGCCGCGCACCAAGGCGTACACGCCAGTGGCGATGCCGTCGTGGAGGAGACGGGCGGGGAGGCTGATTGGAGCAGTGAGTGCGAAGGCTCTGGCCGCGATAGCGCGATGCACCTGCTCCACGTTTGAGATGGCGTCTGTCAGCGTCCGAGTCGCAAGCCGCCCGGCGGCTCGCAGTTCATCAGTTTTCACAGCCCCCCCGAGATGAGCTCGTCCCTTCCAGTGTGGCACCGGCGGCCTTGTGTGTCCGGTGTTTGGCCGCGCTGGCCAACGCTACGCTGAGGCGGCAGCAGGACAGGTTACCCGGACCCGAAGGGCATTAGGCCGAGAGGAGCCCTGGTGGAAGGCCCCGATCCCCAGGAGCTCATTACTCGGGTCATCAATCTCCCGACCGGAGTGCTCGGCCGACACCGCCAGCTCTACGGCCTGAACCTCATCGACCGGATGCGGGGCCGCACGATCGAAGCGGCGCTCCGCGACAAGGTTGCAATGGTCACCGGTGCGTCCTCGGGGATCGGATCCGAGACCGCTCGGCGGCTGGCCAAGGCCGGTGGCACCGTCCTGCTCGTCGCCCGCCGAGTCGACAGGCTTGAGGCCATTCGGCGTGCTCCCCGGGATGCGGGGACAGCGGTCCGGCCATATCGTGATCGTCTCTTCTGCCGGCGTTCAAGCACGCGCCCCCCATTTCTCGGCCTACGTTGCCTCCAAGGCTGCGCTCGACCCCTTCTGGACTGGTCAGCCAGTTCAGCGCTTGCGGCTGCGGGTGGCTGCCTTGGAGGGACGCCGAGGAGGATGTGACTCGGAAAACGCGCCAACGGCCTGCCGAGGAGCGCCGGCCGAACGGCGGCGCCGGTGCGAATCGGCCGGTACGGCGGCACGTCCCTCGGCGATGGCACGATCGTCGGCCGCCACCCGGGCCAAGGTGGCGGCATCCAACTGTTGGCACAAGGCTTCACGCGCCGCTGACCACACCCAGTGCAAGGCGCACACGTCCTCCCAATAGCAAGGGCCTCCACGCAGGGCGCACTCGCCCTGGTCGAGTGGGCCCTCGAGCACCTCAACGATCTCGCGGACGGTCACCGACCCAGCAGGGCGGGCCAGCGCGTAGCCGCCGTTCGGACCCGACCGGGAGGTCACCAGCCGCCCCCGCTGGAGCTCCTGCAGCACCTGCTGGAGGAACCCCATAGGGATGTCCATGGCGGTGCTGATGTCGATGGCCTTGACGGGAGTCTTTTCGGCGTTGGCCAGATAGATGAGGGCGCGCACGCCGTAATCCGTGCGGCGGGTAGGCACGAGCTTCATGCCACAGAGATCCTAGGACCAAAGTCCTCTAGTTCTTGACATGAGAATACCTAACAATAAAGTAGAACGTGTTCTCGTTTCGCCGGAGGGTGCGGCGCGACCTGCGGGCCGCGCCGAAAGGGAGGGTGCGGGTGCCGGTGCCAGAACTGCCCAAGATCGTCTCGGTGGACGACCATGTGGTCGAGCCGTCCTCGGTGTGGACCGATCGCCTGCCGAATCGCTATCGCCACGTCGGACCGCGTGTCGAGCGTCATCCCCTCGGCGAGATGACCTTTCGGGGCGGGAAATTCGCCTTTCGTCCCGGCAACGAGGGCCCGCCGTGCGACTGGTGGCATTACGAGGACCTCCTGGTCCCCCACACCCGGCTGGCCGCTGCTGCCGGATTCCCCCGGGAGGAGGTGACGGTGGCGGCCATCACTTATGACGAGATGCGGCCGGGCTGCTACGAGCCCAGCGCCCGACTCGGTGACATGGACAGCGCCTGGATCGAGGCGTCGCTGTGCTTCCCGTCCTTTCCCCGCTTCTGCGGGCAGACGTTCCTGGAGGCCAAGGACAAGGACCTCGCCCTGCTGTGCGTGCGGGCCTACAACGATTGGATGGTCGAGGAGTGGTGCGGGGGTTCGGGCGGCCGGCTGGTCCCGCTCACGATCGTCCCGCTGTGGGACCCGCGCCTGGCGGCGGCTGAGGTTCTCCGCAATGCCAGGCGTGGGGTGCGGGCCGTCTGCTTCTCCGAGGTACCGCCGTTCCTCGGGCTGCCGTCGGTCCACGACGAGGAGCACCACTGGGACCCGCTGTGGGCGGCCTGCGCCGAGACGGGAACAGTTGTCAACATGCACATCGGCTCGGGGTCCAAGATGCCCTCGACCTCAGCGGACGCCCCGGCCGCCGTCGGCTCCACCCTCACCTCGGTGAACACCATCCTGTCTCTGACCGACTGGCTGCTGTCGGGCATCTTCGTGCGCTTCCCCCAGCTCAAGGTGGCCTACTCCGAGGGCCAGATCGGCTGGATCCCGTATTTCCTGGAGCGAGCCGACCACGTGTGGGAGACCAACCGGGCCTGGGGGGACGTGGGCGCTTCGGTACCGAACCCGCCCAGCAGCTACTACCGCAGCAACGTCCACGGCTGCTTCTTCTCTGACCGCTTCGGACTGGAGAATCTCGAGGCGGTGGGTGAGGACAACGTCATGTTCGAGTGCGACTACCCCCACTCCGACAGTAGTTGGCCGGATACCAGGGCTGTGGCGGAAAAGCAGACCGAGAGCCTGTCCCCCGGCCAGGTGCGCAAGGTCCTGCGCGCCAACGCCATTGCCCTCTATCAACTGGAGCTGACCCCGTGACGGTGGCCGACGCTTTCGCCGGCAGCATCGACATCCTGGACCCGGACTTCTACCGGGATCCCTATCCCGGCTACAGCTGGTTGCGTCAGTACAGTCCGGTGCACCGCGACGAGAAGAACGATCTGTGGGTGTTGTCGCGCCACGAGGAGGTGAGCTATGTCTCCATGCACCCTGATCTGTTCTGCTCGGGCCAGGGCATCCGGCCGGTGCAGTCGTTCCACTTCTCCCTCATCGGCCTCGATGGGGAGGACCACTCCCGGCAGCGGCGCCTGATCAACAAGGGTTTCAGCCCTCGGATGATCCGGGAGATGGAGCCCCGGGTGCGGGCCGTGGTGACAGAGGTGCTCGACCGGGTGGCCCATCAAGGCCACTGCGACTTTGTGTCCGACATCGCCGTGCCCATCCCGCTGGTGGTCATCGCCGAGCTCATGGGGCTTCCCGTTGACGACCGCGAACGCTTCTGGCACTGGTCGGATCGGATGATGGCGGCCGAGGGGCGGAGCGATCCCGGCGACCCGGTCCTGCAAGACGCCGGCGTCGCCTTCAGCGAGTACATCTCTTACTTCACTGCCATGGTCGAGGAACGCCGGGCCCGCTACCAGGAGGTCAAGCAGGCCAAAGAGAGGCGGCGCACGCCACCCCCGCTCGGCACCGACTTGATCAGCACCCTGGTGGGCGCCGCCGAGGAGGGAGTGCTATCACAGAGCCAGGAGCTGAGCCAAGACGAGTTCACCATGTTCCTGGTGATCGTGCTGGTGGCGGGCAATGAGACCACCCGCAACGCCATCTCGGGGGCCATGGACGCCTTCTCCCGCTTCCCCGATCAGTGGCGCCATCTGGTGGCCTATCCCGAGCTCTTCGCCACCATGCCCGACGAGGTGTGCAGGTTCGTGAGCCCCGTCATCTCCTTCATGCGTACGGCCACAACTGACACCGAGGTGGGAGGGCAGGCCATCCGCCAAGGCGATCGGCTGCTCATGCTCTATCAGTCGGCCAATCGAGACGGGGACGTGTTCGAGAACCCCGACGAGCTGCGCATCGACCGCAGCCCCAACCCGCAGCTGGCCTTCGGTATCGGCCCCCATGTGTGCCTGGGCATCAACCTGGCTCGGCTGGAGATCCGGGTCACCTTTGAGGAGATCGTCCGCCGCCTCCCTGACACGCACGTTTCCCCCGGGTTCACCCCTCGCTACAGCCCACACACTCTGGTGCGAGCCCTGGAGTCGCTGCCCGTCCAGTTCACCCCCGAGCGGGTGCGCTGAGGACAAGAGCTTCTGGACACCGTAAGGAGCCCCGATGCATTTCGATTTGCTGGTCAGAGGGGGCACGGTGGTCGACGGCACCGGCCTGCCACGTCGCCGCGGCGACGTCGGGATCATCGACGGCAAAGTGGCCCGGGTCGGGCGCCTCGACGGGGCGACGGCCGAGGAGACCATCGACGGCGACGGCTTGGTGGTGGCTCCTGGCATCGTCGATCCCCACACCCACTACGACCCGCAGCTCACCTTCGACCCCAACGCCACGTCGTCCTGTTACCACGGGGTGACCACTGTGCTCGCCGGCAACTGCGGGTTTTCGGTGGCGCCGACCAAACCGGCTGACCGCGACTTTCTCACCCGCCTGTTCGCCAAGGTGGAGGGCATGGACCCGGTGGCCTTGTCGGGGATCTGCTGGGACTTCGAGACCTTCACCGAGTTCCTCGGTGGCCGCCGGGGACGGCTCGGGCTCAACCTGGCCTGTTACGTGGGCCACTCGAACCTTCGGCGTTGGGTCATGGGCGCCGAGGGATCGACCAGGACTGCCACCGTGGCGGAGATCGCCGAGATGCGCCGGGTGCTGCGTGAGGCGCTCGCCGCCGGCGCGGCGGGACTGTCGTCGTCACACTCGCCGACGCACAACGACGGCGACGACCATCCGGTACCGAGCCGCCTCGCCGATCGGACAGAGCTCTTGGCGCTGGTCGAGGAGGTAGGGATGGCCGATGTCGGCACCATCACGTACCTGCCGGCCAGCTCGGTCGGCGGATTGAACCAAGAGGACATGGATCTGCTCATCGAGATGGGCACCATCTCTCGGCGACCGGTCATCATCCAGGGACTGGGCGGCCGCAACAAACTCGATGCCCCCACCGCCAGCTGGGAGGCGGCCAAGGCCTTTCTCGACCGGGCGACCGAAGCGGGGGCGGCGGTGTACTCCCTGCTATTGGCCCGGCCTTTCGACCGTCCCTTCACCTTGGGCGAGGGCACCAACCTCTACGAAGGGGTGCCGGCGTGGAACGAGCTCATGAAGATGCCCCGCGCCGATCGGGCCTTGGCTCTGGCCGACCCGGTGTGGCGTGACCGGTTGCGCCACGCCGTGGAGAACCCCAACCGGGACCCGGCGAAGGGCTCCACCCTGCCGCCGCCGCAGTGGAAGCTGCTCTTCGTCGGTTCTGTCACCCGCCCCGAATATGAGCGGTATCTGCGCCGGTCGGTGGCCCAGCTGGCAGATGAGGCGAAGGTGGCGCCAGCCGACTTCATGCTGGACCTGGCTCTGTCCGAGGACCTGGCCACCGAGTTTCGCTGGAGCACCGAGACCCCGGCATGGATCGCAGCAGTGGAAGAAGCCCAGCGCGATCCGCACATGATCATCGGTACCTCCGACGGCGGGGCCCATCTCAGCCGGGACGACGGTGCCGAGTACAGCTCCTACTTCCTGCGCCAGTGGGTCCTCGAGCGCAAGACGTGGACGCTCGAGGAGGGCATCCGCCACATCACCCAGGTCCCGGCGTCCCTGCTCGGCTTTGCCCGACGCGGGATGGTCCTACCCGGATACTTCGCCGATCTCATGCTGTTCGACCCCGATTCCGTCGGGCCGTGGAAGAAGGAGAAGGTCCACGACCTACCGGGCGGAGTGGGGCGCTTCCAGGCCACGCCTAAAGGCGTCTTCGCCACCGTTGTCAACGGCGTTCCGGTTGTCCTCGACGGCAAGCTCACCGGACGACACCCAGGGGTGGTGGTGGCACCGAGCTGAGCCAAGCCCTTCGCCGTCCGCTCATGACATCGCCCTATTGGGCACCGATAGCACCGTGCGCCTAACGAGTTCGCAGACAAAGGAGTCACCATCATGGAATTCGGGATCTTCGCCCAGGTCTTCGTGCCGAAGTTCGAGTCGGATCGAGACCCGATGTCCGAGCACCGCCGCCTCGTCGACAACCTCGAGATGGCGGTGGCCGCCGAAAGCCACGGCTACAAGTACGTGTGGACACCCGAGCACCACTTCCTGGAGGAGTACTCCCACGCCTCGGCACCCGAGGTCTTTTTGTCCTTTGTGGCCAGCCGAACCCAGAACATCCATGTCGGTGCAGCAATCTTCAACATCACGCCGCCGGTGAACCACCCGGTACGCACAGCCGAACGGGTCGCCACCCTCGACCAGCTGAGCAATGGGCGGGCCGAGTTCGGTACCGGTCGTGGCTCATCGTCCACCGAGTACAAGGGCTTCGGCATTCCCGACGGGGAGATCACCCGGGACATGTTCGACGAGGTGCTACCGGAGATCTTGCGCATGTGGCGGGAGGACCGCTACAGCTTCGACGGCCGCTTCTTCTCGGTACCCGAGAGAAATGTGCTACCAAAGCCCCTGCAGGCGCCCCATCCACCACTGTGGGTCGCTGCCGGCAACGCCCCTACCTTCGAGAAGGCGGCCCGGCTGGGCATCGGGCTCCATTGCTTCTCCACCGGTCCGGTGGCCGGCATGGCCAAGAAGGTGGATACGTACAAGACGACGATCGCCGAAGCCGAGCCAGTCGGCGCCTACGTCAACGACAACGTGATGTGCGTCACCCCGCTTCTGTGTCTGGAGGACCGGCGCCAGGCGTTCGAGCTGTCCACCCGGGTGGGTATGGCCTACTACCAGAGCCTGGTGTTTCGCTGGCTCGACACTTTCGCCCACCCCCCCGGTCTTCCCAAATGGCCGGACCTCCTGCCTGAGCTCACGATCGAGCAGGTGGAGAAGGCGGCAGAGAACGGCACGCTGTGCGTCGGCGATCCCGACGACTGCACCAAGGTGGTGCAGAAATACGCCGACATCGGGATCGACCAGATCTGTTTCAGCCCGCTCACCACCACCATGCCCACCGAAACGGCGCTTCAGAGTCTGGAGCTGTTCGGCAAGGAAGTCATCTCCCGCTTCGACCGCGACCCCCTACACTCGACCACCCGCTACCGCCTCGCCGCAGGGCCCGACAGCGCCCTAGCGTCCTGACCCGGGAGCGCCCGTTTGGGTAGACACCTCTACCGGAACAGGAACGGTGACCGGCCTGCGGCGCGGTCGGGGGTGTGCCGGCAGTGTCCTGTCGCCTGGGTGATGGAAGTCCCACACCGGTCGTTCCGACCGGACAGGGGGCAGGTTGTGGAAGTTGTGTGGGGGCGGGGGCGAACTCGTCCACCATTCGAGGGCGTTGGCGTCCCAGGGATTGTCGCCGGCAGGTATCCGTTTGCGGAAGCTCACGAGCGCGTTGGCGGCGAAGACAAGGAATGAGGCGAAGATGATGAAGGCGCCCACGGTTGACACGATGTTCAGCGACTGCCACGAGGCCAGCGGGTAGGTGTTCACGCGCCGGGGCATGCCGTCGAGGCCCAGGACGTACTGCGGGAGGAAGGCGACCTGGGTGCCGATGAACAGCAGCCAAAACTGGATCTTTCCCAGTCCCTCGTGCAGGCGCACCCCCGTCATCTTCGGGCACCAGAAGAAGATGCCGGCCATGCCGCCCATCACCAGTGCCATGACGACGCTGTGGAAATGTGCCACCACGAAGTAGGTGTCGTGGGTGACGAAGTCGATGGGCGGTGAGGCGAGGAACATGCCGGTGAGGCCCCCGATCAAAAATGTGAGGATGAACCCCACGGAAAATAGCATCGGGGTGTCGAATCTGATGTTCCCCCGCCACATGGTGCCCACCCAATTGAAGATCTTGATGCCGGTGGGCACTGCGATGAGAAACGACAGCAGCGAGAAGAACGGGAGGAGCACCACTCCCGTGGTGAACATGTGGTGGGCCCACACCCCGGTGGACAGCGCGGCGATGGCGATGGAGGCGAAGATCATCCCGCTGTAGCCGAACAGAGGCTTGCGGCTGAACACCGGGACGACCTCGCTGATGATGCCCATGAACGGTAGGGCCAGGATGTACACCTCCGGGTGGCCGAAAAACCAGAAGAGATTCTGGTAGAGCACCGGCACCCCACCGGCTGAGACGGTGTAGATGTGGGTGCCGAAATGGCGGTCGCAGAACAGCAGGACCATCGCCGCCGTGAGGATGGGGAAGGCGATCAGGATCAGTAGCGCCACGATCAGCATGTTCCATGTGAAAAGCGGTAGACGGAACATCGTCATGCCGGGGGCGCGCAGATAGAAGATGGTGGTGATGAGGTTGACGCCGGTGAAGATGGCCGAGAAGCCAGTGAGAAGAAGGGCCAGGATCCACAGATCGGCGCCTGACCCGGGCGAGAACGTGGCCTCGGACAGCGGGGCATAACCAACCCAGGCAAAGGCGGCGGCCCCGCCGGCCGTCATGAAGCCCAGCAGCATGGTGATCGACCCAGTCAGATACAGCCAGTAAGACAGGGCGTTGAGTCGGGGAAAGGCCATGTCCGGCGCACCGACCTGCAGCGGCACGATGTAGTTGGCCAGCCCTCCGAAGGCGAAGGGCCCGGCGAAAAGGAAGATCATCAGGCTGCCGTGCATGGTGAACAACTCGTTGTACTGCTGGGCGCTCAAGAACGAGCTGTTGGGCGAGACCAGCTGGATGCGCAGCAGCATTGCCATCACACCGGCAAGGAGAAGCATGACCACCCCGGTGACGGTGTAAGACATCCCGATCACCTTGTGATCGGTGCTGGTGATCCACTTGAGGAGCCCGCTCGGCCCGTGTTGAACATGAGCCTGCACCTGCTCAGGTCGTTCGAGGGTCCCCGTCATTGGTTCTCCTGTTGGGTCGCTCCACAGCGATGGTCCGCGCGGGCGCATCAGCCGGCTCTCCGGCTGCGAGTGTCGAAGGTCCCGTGTCTCCCGTTGGTCCACCGAACGATGTCAGCTGGACCGTAGCTTCCTACAGTTTCTACTGTCAAGAACTTGTGGATAGCCAACGACCTGAGAGTCGGCGATCCGTGGCGTGATCGGACGCTACCGAGTTGAGCCGCCGGAGAGCCGTCCGCTCGGAGGCGCCAGATCGACATTCTCGAGCGGCTGCGTGGATCAGATCCGGGGAGCGAAGGCTCCCGACGGTTCCGAGTGTCCCCAGCGTTTTGAGCTCTCTCGCGGACTTTTGCGGACGCGCCGGTGGTGGGCTGCGGACAAGGTTTTCAACCGGCCGCTTCGCCCGGGGGCGCCAAGCGATCTTTCACGAAGAAGTGGGCCTTGGGCGGGTTCTCGGCCAGCCCTCGGCCCTCGTTGGGGACGATCCAGGCCGCATTTGCGCGGGCGATGTAACGGCACAGCCGGGACAGCACGAGGAAGAGTAACCTCGTGCACGGGGTGCGGGGATGCGAGTTCTAGCTGCCTGCCGGAATCACCGGGTCGCTGCGCCACTCGCTGCCCTGGTCCTCACGATCAGTCTGAGTGGCTGTCTCGGGTGGTTTCCTCAGCTGCTCTCTTCCGACGGCTCGTCTTTGCAAGGAATCTCGTGTCCGAGCATGACGACGTGCGTGGCAGTGGGCTGGACTGAGCCCGATGGCGGCAATGGGCTCATCGAAGTTTCCACCGACGGGGGCGCTCAGTGGTCCTCCGAGACGGTCTCACCGCTTCTCGACTCCGTGTCTTGCTCGAATGTCGAGAAATGCATTGCCTCGGGCGACGGGGAGGTTTTCCTGACCGATGACGGCGGATCAACCTGGTCATCAGTAAGCCCACCAACGTCGGGCGCGGTTTCCTGTTCAGCTGATAACGACTGTTTTATGGTCGGCGGAGGATCATCCCAGGAGATTCTGCAGACCACCGACGGCGGCACTACCTGGAGCACCGAGTCCTGGAGCGCTCCTGCCCAGATTGGCGGCCTCTTCGGCGGTCCCTACACCTTAAGCGGAGCGAACCTGACGTCCATCGCCTGTCCGTCGACGAGCGTGTGTGTCGCCGTCGGACAGGCGACCTACTACTGGAACCCCCCGCCGGAAACCACCCTCCCAGAAGAAGAGGAGTACCCCGGCATTGTGGTCACGACCGGTGACGGCGGCCAGACGTGGTCAGCCCAGATAGGGCCGATGAGCGCACCCTTCGCCCCGGCTGGGCTCAACGCCGTGTCTTGTACCTCGACTGAGCAATGTCTCGCGGTCGGTTCGATCGGGTCCTACGCCCTCACAAGCGACGACGAGGGTGCGACCTGGTCCGGCAACCTGGCGGGAGGGTGGCCGCAGGAGTTCACCCCCAACGGGCTTTCGTGTCCAGACACAAGCGATTGCATTGTGGTGGGTGAAAGCAAAGGGGGTCAGTACACCTCTCCTGTGATGAGCAGCTCCGACGGCGGGGCTACATGGACTCCTCAGGCCGTTTCGGAATCGACTGCCACCCTGCAATCGGTAGCGTGTGTGACTGACGGGTCCTGTTGGGCCGTTGGTGGAACCTCAAAGGGGTCGATTGTGCTTCACACCCTCACTGGGGGAGATGCTTGGCCGGAGGTCACCGGCATCGATCCCGCCAGTGGATCCGCGGGTGGCGGTACGAGTGTCACCATCAGTGGGCTGCAGTTCGACCTCGGTGTAACAAGCGTTTCCTTCGGTACAGTCACGACGACAGCGTTCACCGTTGACTCTCCGACGCAGATCACCGTCACATCCCCGCCGATGGCAGAGGGGTCAAGTGAGACCGTGGATGTCACCGTGAACTCAGTCTTGGGGTCTAGCCCGCCAACCCCCGCAGATCAGTTCACTTACCAACCAGATTCATAGCTCGCGGGATACGAGCCCAAATCCACCCTGTTGCCCTCGACGGCTCGTCCACATCGCCTCCAACGCCCGCTCCCGCCCTCGATAAAGTGTTGCCACACTCTTCAATGGTGCGCTCGTTCTCCTGATACGAGCGGCAGCACCTGGGCGCCCAGCCGTCGCAGTCGAAGCGCTCCAGCATTTCCAGCAGCCGACCTTTTCGTGAGGACGCCCGGCGCGGGAACCTGGCACCATCGGAGATGCCGGAGGTTGGTCCCGCCGCGTACAGTCCCAGCGCGAGCAGGCGCCGGACCCGAGGTTACCTTCGTCCATAGACCACGGGACTTGCCCTGCACCACTCACCTTGGTCGCGAAACGTAAAGAGGGCACGCCGGATAGAGGCGTGCCCTCTTTGGGGAGGAGAGTGGTGGAGTTTCGAGAGTCCCAGACTCTGTCCCCCCGGCTCATGAAACGCACCAACTCCTCCCAGGAGAATACGCATGTGGGTTGGAGCTGCCAAGGGCTGTCCGAACAGTTCATCTTGGGTTCGCATGCAGATTACGCAATGGCTACGGGACTTGGCTGATTCGTCACCGAGCGGCCGCGGCGACCAGCCAACGAAGCCCACCTTCAAACCGCCATCTTCCAGGTCTGATGTCGCTGTCACACCCCCTCGCTACAGTCCACCGGGACCTCCTTCGAAGTCCACCGTGAAGACGACGTGCAGCGACCAGGTGGAGGTAAGCATGATGACGATCAGAGTTCGACCGATTGAGCATGAGGTCGTGCCCCGAGACATGGTCAATCACCTCGGACTATCTCCCGTCGACATAAAGAGCCACTTCGCAGATCAGTCTGAGGTAGCCGTGGTTAAAGCCGTCGACCGCTACGGGCAGAAACTGACGGCGGTGGGAGACGCTCAGCAGTGGCGGCAGCTCTTGGCCAGTGGGAAGGTGCGTGAGCGGGATGGTGTCACGCTGAGCCGGGCGCACTGGCCGGTCCTGCTGCGAGGTTGGCCCCAAGCGGAGTGATTCGCGGGCTCGCTCGTGGGCCGCTACCGGTCGTTTACCTCACGTGGACATCCGAGCCCGGCACTTCTGGGGCTGGCCAAACGGGTGACCCAGATGTAGGGTCGTCAACCCGCTGGCCGAACTGTGTCGACGATCTTGTCCACCACAGCAGGCATCGCCGCCAACGGATTGCCCAGAGCGTTGGCCGAAAGAAACACACTGCGTCCGGGGAAACGGACGAACTCCTCGACGTTCGACTGGACGACACCGCCACCCGACGGGGCCTGGCCGGAAGCGCTCGAGATCGACACGCCTACCTGCCTCCGTTCAAGGTCTTTTGGTGGTCAGGGACAGCTGGAATGACTGTCCCAGGTCCGCTTAGGGGCGCCCTGGCTAGGGCTTCCGGCCAGTCCCGGAGCGACGAGAGCGACCGGGATCGACGGGCTCGGGATAGTCGCCGCCGACAGTACTGCGCAGAACCGTTCCGAAGTGCTCGCTACATCTTCACCACGATGATGAATGTTTGTGAACCGCTACCGGTGCTGTTGGTCGCGTCGATCGTCGACACGTAGCTCCCGGTGGTCAACGTCCCGGAGATCACCGCAGTGCCATTGCCCAAGTCGTCAATACTCACTCCGGTCGGCAAGGTGGAGTCGCTGATTGCGGGGGGCGAGGGATAGCCGTATCCAGTTTGGACGGTGAAGGCGAATGCCACATTGTCGGTGGCATGCAGCGTCGCCTTTGAGGTGATAATAGGCACGGCATTCACGGTCAGGCTGAAGAGCTGAGAGACCGCCGCCGTGCCGAAAGTGGCGGTGATGACCAACAGGTGCAGGCCGCCGGTCTTGGCCCCCGGGGTACCGAAAAGGGTAGCTGTGCCGTTCCCATTATTAGCGAAGGTCATACCCGTGGGGAGCGTGCCCTGCTCAGCGAGCGTCGCAGTGGGTGAGCCCGTGGTCGACACGTTAAAGGAAAAGACGGAGCCCGCTGTTGCTGTCGCACTGGCCATGCTGGTGATGGCTCGACTTGAAGTGGACGGCGACGTCCTCGGAGCAATCACTCGGCTGGTTGAGGAAGAGGGCACAACGGACCTTGTCGAGGAAGAAGGCAAGACGTAGCGACCAAGCAGTATTCCGCCGCCGGCCACCACGATTCCACCCGCCACCATGGCAAGGGTTGCTCGCACCTTCACGTAGGCAATGATCGCACCCTCCGACACCAGGAGAAGGCTCGGTCGGATATGTGCCTCAGCGAAAGACCTATCCGGCCGGCCTGCCCGGTCGGTGGCGCCGTACCCACCGCCCCGGCCTGAACCCCTAAACAGCGCGGACCATCCGGTATCGCCGCTGGCACAGGGACCTCTCACCCCGTGCCAGACCTCCGGCCCATCCGAGGCGAGTCTGGTCGCCGCCTCCAAGGGCGGGGAATGCGGTCAGGGCGGGTGATTGGCCTCGGTCAGTTCGCACAGGGCATGGCCCGTCGGTCATCCCACCCGGAGAGCCGGGTGACATCGTGGGTCCTGGCGGCAGCTCCGGTCGTGATGGTGGTGATCTGGGTAGTGGCCAGGGTCACTCGGCATCTATGACGTCGTCGGTCGCCGGCCCGAGAAGGGCCTCGACGATCTCTGCGGCCCACTGCTCCTTTCCCCGCCAGTTTCCTCGAAGGGCGGACGGCTGTACACGCGCCTGGGCTGCACGCCCATGACTTGCTCCTCATCGAACCTGGCTGGACCACCGTGCCCGAAGGCCAGTTGGCTGCGGGTCGTCGGAGCCAGGACTCCATGGCCGCTATCTGGATGCAGACGGGGACAGGGTAGCGCGGGACCTTGAAGTCCCTGGGCAAGACGGCGTAAACCCTGGGGATGGTCGAACACCCCTTCGCTCTTGAACCGCTCTCTGGCTTCCCCTACTCCAACGTGGCCGTATCCGGCGACCTGGTGGCTATCGCCAGCCAGGTGCCCTTTGACGAGGATCACCTCCTGGTCGGGCCGGAGTTCTCCAAGCAGGCCCATCAGGTCTTCGTCAACCTGGGCCGTTGCCTCCAGGTGGCGGGGTGCAGCTTCGCCGATGTGTTCAAGGTGTGCGGGTACCTGGCTGATCCCGGTTTTGTCGACCAGTACAACGACATCTACCGCCAGTACTTCTCCCCGCCGTATCCGGCTCGCACGACCGTTGCCTGCCAGTTGGTGGTACCCGGCATGCTTGTCCAGGTCGACGCCTTCGCTCGCATTCCAGGTGCTCGGTAGTCGCCCCTTTGGCCGGCGGTAGGCGTGGAGTTGTCGACCGGGGTCACGCTGATGGAGGAGTCGGAGACCGAGGTGAGCGGCAGACGGTCGGGCAGCCTGGGCACGAAGTCGGTCGGGCTTCGGTACCCCGGTCCATGTCCGGAGCCGGTGGTGTGGTGCGGGTGGGTGGTCAGGCCGGACGGGAAGCGGGTGGCGGTGGAGAGGTGCAAGGGCCGCGCTGGGGACCCAGTCGACTGGCCGACTCACGGCGGCCTCCGAAGGGTCCCTTCCGCTCGCTATTACACCCAGGCGCGACGCTTCCAGAGGAGGGAGGCACCGATGACGATGCAGCCAGCCAGTGGCCCATTGGAGCGGCTCCGGCATCTCGCCCCGGTGCTCCTCGTCCTCGGCGCTCTGGCCCTCCTGTGGGAGACCGCCTTCGGCCGACACGGCACCGGCCTCGCACGAGACCTCCTGCGTGGGCCAGCCCTCGGGGTACTACTCCTGCTCGCCTGGCTCCTTGTGGTGGGGTCCCCGCTCTGGCTGCTACTGGGGGTGGCGTTTCTGGTGCATGGCCGTCGTTGGGCCCGCCGCACTCCGGCTTAGCGTCGGCGTCAGGGTGCAGCGCCGAAGAGGGTTGGCTCTCCACAGCCAGCTCGGCAGTACCGTCCGGTTGTTGACCAGGAGAGGGCTCGGGAACTCTTCGCCCAGACCCGCGTCGCCGTCCTCGGCACCATCACCCCCGAGGGCCATCCTCACCTTGTTCCCTGCTGCTTCGCGTTTGAAGCACCCGGCTTGAGGACTCCGTTGCGGCGCTGACGGTCATTGGGGCTTGGGAGGTAGGTGCTGAGCGACGGCGCCCGAATGGCCCCTTTTGTCTGGGGAACTGAAGGTTAACAACAGGTGACAAAATGGGAAACTTTCGGTAATCTTCAGTCATGGATAGTCCCCTGACCTGGGGTTGGCACCCTGATCCGTTCCATATCCATGAGGAGCGGTACTTCTCGGCAGACGGCGAGCCCACAAAGCTCGTGAGGGACAGGGGAACCGAGGCCTACGATCCCCCACCCGTGGTGGCTCCTCGTAGCGCCTAACACCTGTCTTGCCCAGATTCAGCGATTGGCGCACGAGCCCCATGTCCACGCCAACCGGCGAGTGTGGGCGACAGAGGCACACCCAGCATCGAGAGTGAGGTCGGATCCAAGAACCAGTAAATCGCGGACGTAGTGAATGTGGTCAAGTCGTCCGTGACGCCCTCTTCGTCGAAGCCTTCTTGGTAGTGGCAGACTTTCTCGCTCGCGCTTTCGTGGCTGAGGCCACCTGCTTAGTCGCCGTGGTGCTCTTGCGCTGACCGAAACTCTCGCCAGTTACGCTCACCATCTTCTCCGCCGCCTGGGTACTGGTCCTCACCAGTTGCTCTGTCATCTTGAAACCGGCGTCGATGATCTTGCGCCGAGGGCCGTCCTCGCCC